>CAIVPY010000449.1 GCA_903907885.1 uncultured Bacteroidota bacterium | reverse complement strand
TTTTTTGAATTTATTTTTTTGTAGTTTACTTTATAATAGGTGTTTACCCAATTTTGAGAATCGTTTTGGTAAGTAACCAAATAATCGCTCATTTTAATGGTTTTGGCTCTTTCTAAAAACACATTTTCTACATTTTCTTTGGTGTTAAATTCGTTGTTTAAAGCTTGTTTGGTTTCATTTATTGAAATCACCTTTTTATTTGCCGATGATACTAAAACACCCATTAATAATATGCCAAAACCGATATGTGCAATAGCTGCTCCAACAAATTTTCCTTTGCCTTTTAATAATGGTTTTAATAAAATAAAATTGGCAACAAGAGTATAAACTGCAGAAAATAATAATCCTATAAAGTACCAAGATGTTAATTCGAAAGCAAAAAATAATATTACAGCCAATACCAATGAAATGATAGCATAAATAAGTATTTTTTTTACTCCCTCTCCTGAGTTTTTCTTATACTTTAAAGTGTTAGCAACACCAGTTAGCAAGGCTATGATTATAGCCATAGGCATTTGCCATTTATTGTAATGGTTAATAATATCAGCAGGTGGTGCTAACTTAGCATCAAATATTTTATTAAATACCGGAATAGAAGTTGTTAAAATAATCTGAAATGCTGATATAACTAAAACCAGACTACCTATAAACATCCAAAATTCTCTTGTATATATATCTTCATCTTTACTTGATTTTGGTATTTCTTTCCATCTTATAACCATCAAAACAATAGAGAGTATTACGAATATTAATAAGAAAACCAACAATTGTCCACTCATACCTAAGTCGGTAAACGAGTGAACAGATGAATTGCCTAATATGCCAGAACGTGTTAAAAAAGTGGCATACAATACCATAAGAAAAGTAGTAATAATTAATATATAACCCACTGCTAAAGAATTACCAGAGTGTTTATAAATTATCATAACGTGAACTCCCGCAATCAATATTAACCAAGGCACTAACGATGCGTTTTCAACAGGATCCCAAGCCCAATATCCTCCAAAACTTAAACTTTCATAAGCCCAAAATCCTCCCATTATAATTCCAGTTCCCAAAACCATGGTGCTAACAAGTGCCCATGGCAGTGCTGGTTTCAACCATTCGGTAAATTGCTTTCTCCATAAAGCTGCGATTGCATAAGCAAATGGAACAACTGTAGTTGCAAAGCCAAAGAAAAGAGTAGGAGGGTGGATTACCATCCAATAATTTTGTAACAATGGATTTAAACCATTTCCATCTTTAATTTTTGATAAATAGTCAGCTTGTTTAAATATAGGTGCTTCACCCATCATATTTCTTAACAATTCAAAGGGACTGCTTCCCAATTTGTAGCCTAATATTTTTACACCCAAAAGCATACTAGTAAGTGCAATCTGCGAAAGCATTACAAGTGTCATAACAGAATATGTCCAACCCTTGGCTGTACGAATTAATATTTGCCCTATTACCATTTGCCAAAAAATCCAAAGGAGGAAACTTCCTTCTTGGCCTTCCCAAAAACACGAAATCATAAAATGGACTGGTAAATCTTTAGATGAATGTTGCCAAGCGTAATAATATTCAAACAAATGCTGGTGTATGATGTAAAATAGTATGAATACTATAGAAATAACCGAAATACTATGGAGTTGAAAAGTATATTTAGCAATTAGACCCCAACTTTTATCTAAAGGTTTTTTTTCTGCCAAGAAATATGCCAAAGTAGATAAAATTGATGTGATAAATGATAGAACTATTGCAGTGTGGCCTAAATTTCCCCATATTAAGTGCTCGCCTTGAAATACTATTTGATTCATTTTAAAAATGATGTTTTAATAATTAGTGTTGGTACAAACATACATAATGCTTTGTTATATGTCGTCAGCGGTTTTTTGAAGTTACTCATAATATGAAAATTAGAATAATTATTTTAGATAAAACAACTTAAAATTATAATAATATTACTATGAAATAACCTACTTATAAAATAACAGTAATGTACTTTTTATCAAATTATGCAAAATAATGTTTAATGATGATATTTTATGTGTATGTTTGCCAGTTCAATGCAATAGGTAAGCATAAATACGCATATATGAGAGACGCAGGCATGTATACACAATTATGGAAGAAGTACCTTCCAGTAATTAGATTACTACTAAAAAAGACAGTAGATGGTGAGCAAAAGTTACAGATTTATAAGCACGAATTTGAAAGAACAGGTGCTCGTAATAAATTAGGATTTGTATTTACTCTTGAATTGGTAAATGGAAAGCCAATAAACAAAAGCAATACTACTGCAGTAGCCAGCGATTTATATGGAGTACTGATTTCAAACGAGGCTGTGGCTGAATGGCTTAAAGACCAATGTGTTAAAATAAGTGTTGGCCGTTCGTGCGAATTAGTTATGCAAAAGTTTGAAAAAGTTGTAAAAGAAGAGGTTGTAGTTGAGGCACCATTAGCATCAGCTTAAAGATATTACCATTAATAATAAAATGCACTTTATAAATTATTATAAAGTGCATTTTTTGTTATCACATTTTCAAATACAACATCTTGTGAGCTAAAAAAAATACCATTTATATGACTTTAAGTACCTTTTGTTAAAAATGTTTTATAAAATAAATATTATCAAATAAATTGCCACAAACTTCAAAAAAAAAATCAAAACATGAAGAAATCATTACTTTATGCAGGGATGTTTTTATTTTCGGCTTTTGCCAACGTAAAAACATATGCTCAAGCACCTGTTACAAATCTCAATTCTAGCCAAACAGTATTACTGGAAAAAGTTACTGCAGTTCCAGGTGAAGTTAAAATAGCTTACGAAAAATATCGTTTGCCTAATGGTTTAACTCTTATCATTCACGAAGATCACAGTGATCCAATTGTTCACGTAGAAGTAACATATCATGTTGGTTCAGCTAGAGAGTCTGCTGGAAAATCTGGCTTTGCTCATTTCTTTGAACACATGATGTTTCAAGGATCAATACATGTGAAAGACGAAGAACATTTTAAAATTGTGCAAGGTGCAGGTGGACAAATGAATGGAACTACCAATCGTGATAGAACCAATTATTTTGAAACCATGCCAGCCAATTACCTTGAAACAGCACTATGGTTAGAAGCAGATAGAATGGGTTATTTACTTGACTCTGTAACCCAAAAGAAATTTGAGGTGCAAAGAGCAACCGTTAAAAACGAGAAGGGACAACGCGTAGATAATGTTCCTTATGGAAAAACTGACGAAATTAAAGATCAACTTTTATACCCAGACAGACATCCATATAGCTGGCCAACAATTGGTTATTTAGAGGATTTAGATGCGGTAAATGTGAATGATTTAAAAAACTTTTTTATGCGTTGGTATGGTCCTAACAACGCTTGTGTAGTGGTTGCCGGAGATGTTAATCCAGCAGATGTTATAAAATTAACTGAAAAGTATTTCAATCCAATTCCAAAAGGACCAGAAGTGAAAAATATGCGCATTGAACCAGTTAGATTGCCTGATAACAAGTACGCTAATTATGGTGACAATGTTTATCTGCCTCTTTACTATGCAGTTTTTCCAAGTGTTAAATCATTCCACCCTGATGAAGCAGCATTAGATATTTTAGCTTTTGCTTTAGGTAATGGTAATAACTCAATTTTCTATAAAAATTTTGTAAAACCTGAAAAAGCTGTTCAAGCAAATGTATTTAATATTACTTCAGAATTATCAGGTGAGTTTACGATTCAAATGGTAACTTTTCCTGATGGCGAAACAGATGCAGAGGCTTTGATGAAATCCACACTTGAAGAATTTGAGAAAAATGGTATAACGGATGATGATTTGAATAGAGCAAAAGGACAATATGAAACTCAAATTATATCATCAAACCAAAGTATAGCATCTAGAGCTTCACAAATGAGTATGTTGTGGTATTTAGGAAAAAATAATTACAATCTAAATGATGAAATAGTTAGGTACAATAAAGTAACCAAAGAAGATGTAATGCGTGTGTTTAATCAATATATTAAAGGTAAAAACTTTGCTATGGTAAATGTTTTTCCTAAAAAAACAAATGCCGCAAGTGGTGGAGCTGAAAAAGAAGAAACCAAAGCAGTTACAACTTCAGGTGTTCGTAGCTCTAATGAATTAGAATATAAAGGTTTAAGTTACTCAACACCTAAAGATAATTTCGATAGGAGCAAACGACCTGAGGTAGGTGAAGGGAAATCTCCAATTGTTCCAGAGTATTACACTGAGAATTGGGATAATGGTATCAAAGTTATTGGTTCTAAATCATCTGAAAGTCCAATAGTGAATATTTTATTATCGATGAAAGGTGGAAATGTTGCTGCTGGTGATCCTGCTAAAACTGGTTTAGCTAGTTTAACCGCTGACATGATGGGAGAAGCTACTCAAAATTATACAACTGAAGCTTTTGAAAACGAATTAGATAAAATTGGAGCAAGTATCAATTTTAATGCAGGTAAAAATTCAACCATGGTTCAGGTTAGTTGTTTAAAAAAGAATTTAGATCAAACCCTTAAATTACTTGAAGAAAAATTATTGCGTCCAAAATTTGTTCAAGAAGATTTTAAATTAAATCAGTCACAAGCATATCAAAGTATCAACTCTCGTAAGACAGACGCTACCTATAATGCTGACTTAGCTTTTAGTAAATTAGTATATGGTAAAACTATTTATGGAGAGCCAGAAGACGGTACATTAAAATCAATCAAATCATTGGGACTAAAAGACGTTCAAAATTATTATAATCAATTTTATGCTCCTGATTTTGCTTCATTAACTATTGTTGGGGATGTTTCTAAGGAAGAAATATTGTCTAAATTAGGATTTATGAAAAACTGGCAAAAGAAAAATGTAAAATTACCACTAACTCCAGCTTTTGCTCAAGCTGTTGCAAGCAACAAACAAATATTCTTGGTAGATAAATATAAAGCAGCTCAATCAGAAATTCGTTTAGGTAACTTAGGAATGAAATATGACTGGAATGACAAATATTTCAAATCAACTGCTATGAATTATCCTTTAGGTGGTAGTTTCAATAGCCGTTTAAATTTAAACTTGCGTGAAGACAAAGGATTTACTTATGGGATCCGCTCAAATTTTACAGCTTACAGAGATTATGAAGGTTACTTTATTATTTCAACTTCTGTTCGCACTTCTTCAACAGACAGTTCAATGAAAGAAATTATGAGTGAAGTAAATGGATACCGTGAAAATGGTATTTCAGATGATGAAATGAAATTCATGAAATCTTCAATTACTCAATCAGATGCATTGCGTTATGAAACCAATGGGCAAAAAGCTGGCTTCTTAAATCGTGTTGTTGAGTTAAGTTTACCTTCAGACTATATCAAGCAACAAAATGGTATAATTAAAAACTTAACCAAAGAAGAAATCAACCAATTGGCTAAAGAAAACCTAAACCCCGACAAGATGATTTACATGATTGTGGGTGATAAAGAGAAAATTCAAAAACCTTTGGAAAAATTAGGTTACAAAATTGTTGATTACAAAGAAGTTGAAGTAGCAACTCCTGTTTATCAAAGGTAAATTTTAATTAACTTCTATTGAAGCGTCCACGCCCTGCGTGGGCGCTTTTGTTTTAATGTCAGTAATTTATTTGCTTCAAATACACCTCTTTTGGTAAATTTGTTTAATTGCTAAGTAAATAATTTGTTAATAGGTTGTTAATTGCGACACGATAACATTTCGTTAATTTGTTATCGAATAATTTTAATCAATTGCAAACCACTAAGGATAATAACATTTGGCACTATGTCATTCATTTACTACACATACATGATTGTGTTGTGATTCCTAATTTTGGTGGATTCTTGCTACACACTGAGTATGCTTCGATTGATAATATTACCGAAATTATTTATCCTAAAAATAGAATAATCTCTTTTAATCAAAAACTATATTTAAATGATGGTTTATTAGCTACTTATTTAGCTGATGAATTTAAAATATCTTATTCAGATTCAATTAAGCTTATTGATATGGAGTTGCGTTCATTTAACTTATTGATTAGTGAAAAAAAGCGCATTGAAATAGAAACCTTAGGCACTTTTATTCTTAATAATGACAATATCGTACAGTTTTTACCTAATAGTAGAAGCAATTATTTGAAATCGTCTTTTGGGTTGCAGCCATTACAGCTTAATTCATCAACGCTACTTGATTCGCCAATAACATTGCCACTTGTGAAATCAACATCTTCAATAAAAAATGAAGAAAAGATTAAATCTATCGTGAAAAATCGTAGAAAAAGGTCTGGAGTTTGGTACACTTTATTGGCAACTTTTATGATAATTGTATTGTTGTTTAATGCTTATATTCTACTTGATACATATCCAGTAATCCCTTTAAGAAATGCCATTTTGAAGATGAATTTATCGTCTAAGATTGAAGAGATATTTACCAACAAAAGTCCGGAACTTAAAATAGTGCCAGTAATAGTTAGTAAAAAAGAAGTTATATCATTGTCTGATAAAATAGTACCACAAGTAATTATAGACACATTGCTCCCTATAATTAATTCAGCTATTGTTGATGAGCCCATTTTAACAAGTAAAGAGAATAATATAACTCATTCTGTAAATTCAGGAGATTCCATCTATTATATCGTAGTAGGTGCATTCAGACATAATAAAAAAGCCACTGTGTTATCTACACAAATGAAAGAAAACGGGTACCCTTCATCTGAAGTAGTAAACCCCCATAGGTACCGTTTTAAATTAGTTACAGTAGGTGGTTTTTTAAATATGAACGATGTAAATGCTATGTTAAACAATGTTCTTGAAGAAATACCTGATGCATGGGTTTATAGAAGTATCAAGCCCTAAGTTTTAATTTGAAATAATACTATCATATTTAGTTTTGTTGTTTCATTTAAATTATTTTTGTTAATACAAAATTGCAGTATACTGACATATGTAGAATTGACAAGGGTTGAAAATTATTAGGATCCACATTCTAAATACAAATTTATACCATTCACATTATTAAATATTTTTATATTTACAACTTATTCATTAAAAAGCTCAATAGTAAATCCTGCTTTTTTAATAACGTTAAGCACAATATCTGGATGTATTGTTTCCATTTCTATAGTCAGAATCTTTTCGGGTGATACCACATCTATTTCCCATTTATCAATTGATGTTTCTGCATTTAAAAAAGGAGTTACTTTAGCCACACAGCCACCACAATTAATGTTTGTTTTAAATTTTAACTTTTCCATATTTTTTTATCTGAGTTATATTTTTTTGAATTTCAATAAAATACTGTTCGAAATCACACTAACACTGCTTAGTGCCATAGAAGCTCCAGCTATCATTGGATTTAATAAAAATCCATTAATGGGATATAAAATACCCGCAGCTATTGGTATGCCAATGATATTGTAAATAAATGCCCAAAACAAATTTTGTTTAATGGTTGAAACCGTTAGTTTTGATAGTTGTATAGCTTGATTAATTTTAAGCAAGTCGTTCGATATAATGGTCATTTTTGCTACATCCATAGCTATATCACTTCCTTTTCCCATCGCAATACTCACATTGGCTTGTGCCAAAGCAGTGCTATCATTAATACCATCACCTA
>CAIVPY010000448.1 GCA_903907885.1 uncultured Bacteroidota bacterium | reverse complement strand
TTTGGTAGCAAGCTTTTCGTGATCATCTTGATTTAATGAATCTGTAATTTCATTATCAATGCGAAGCATTTGAGTGCTTTGAGAGATTACACGTGTTTTAATTGTGGTAACCCTTTCTTTAGATTGAATGATACCATCAGCACCAATGCCGTTTGATTTTATAAGCTCAATCAAATCCCTACCTTCAGCATCATTACCAACTACTGAGCATAAGATAGGTTTTGCACCTAAAGCCACTAAATTTAAAGCTACATTAGCTGCTCCACCCAAACGATTTTCTTTATGTGTAACAGCCACCACAGGCACAGGAGCCTCAGGAGATATGCGGTCAACCTTACCAAAAAGATAGGCGTCAATCATCACATCTCCCAATACCAAAACCCTGATATCTTTAAATTTTTCTATGGTTAATCTGTCCACTTTAACTTTTATTACTTTAATTTATCCAAAGCCTTTTTCATACGAGCAAAAGCTTCAACCAACTTTTCATCAGCAGTAGCAAAACTAATACGAATACAAGTATCAGTTCCAAAAGCATCACCACTTACCAAAGATACATGAGCTGTATCCAATAAATACATACAAAGGTCTTCGGCATTATTAATTTTTGACGCTCCATCACTTTTACCAAAATAATATCGAACATCAGGAAAAAGATAGAAAGCGCCTTCAGGTGTGTTGCAATTAAATCCTTTAATTTCTTTTGAAAGATTTACCACCAAGTCCCTTCTTCTTTGGTAGGCTACTTGCATTTTGTATGTGGGTTTTAAATCACTTGTTAATGCAGCTAAAGCAGCCCTTTGAGCAATACTATTAGCACCTGAAGTGAATTGCCCTTGAATTTTTTCGCAAGCTTGTGCCACCTCTTTCGATGCACCTATATATCCTAACCTCCAACCAGTCATAGCAAATCCTTTACTCACACCGTTTACAATAATTACCCTTTCTTTAAGGAAATCAAATTGGGCAATACTCTCGTGTCTCCCAATGAAATTAATATGTTCATAAATTTCGTCAGATAGAATAAATATTTGAGGGTATTTTTTTAACACATCTGCCAAAACTGCAAGTTCTTCTTTATTCCAAATACTTCCAGAAGGGTTGCACGGAGATGAGAACATAAATAACTTGGTTTTTGAGGTAATAGCAGCTTCAATTTGATTAGCTGATACTTTATAATTTTGCTCCACTGTAGCATCAACTAAAACGGGAATACCCTCAGCAAATTTAACCATTTCAGAATAACTCACCCAATATGGAGTCGGAATAATTACTTCGTCACCAGGATTAACCACACTTAGTATCACATTCATAATACTTTGTTTAGCACCCGTAGATACTACTATCTCGTCAGGGGTATATTCAAGGCTATTATCTGTTTTAAATTTTTGACAAATAGCTTGTTTCAAATCCAAATACCCCGCAACAGGAGGGTATTTAGTAAAACCATCATCCATGGCTTTTTTAGCTGCATTGATGACATGAATAGGGGTTGCAAAATCAGGTTCTCCAAGGGTTAGATTAATAATATCGATGCCTTGTGCGCTCAACTCACGGCTAAGTTTAGCCATTTTCAATGTTTTAGATTCAGCAAAAAAATCAAGACGTTTTGATAGTGTCATGTATTTTTATTTAGGCTGCGAATATAAGCGTAAAAGTGAATTGTGAAAATGCTTTATCATAGCTATTTTCTTATATTATATCCAAATGCAAATTCCATAAAATCAGATTCTAAAGTATTGTGTTTATTGATACTTCCTTTAAAATAACAACCCATGTAAAATCTTTTAATAGGATAAAAAGTTAAACCGAAGCGAATATAGGTTGCTTGTTTCACCACTTCTAAATCATAAATATACCTATAAACTTCTAATGGCAGTGCCAATTTCCCTATTCTTAACTCATTACAAAAACCAACAGCAGCCAAATATTTATTGCTCTCATTAATTCCGCGAGGAACTAATTTGTAATTATATAACAAGGCTTGGGTCGCATCATAAAAAAAATCCAAACCAATGCCTAGACTATATACCTTATTCAAAGGTTTCATAATTGCATTATGAAATGTAAAAATTGGATACTGACGTTGGTAATCAAATGTTCCTTGTTCGCGATAAGCAAAGGCTAAATAGCCAGTATAATACATTTTTTTGTTGGCTGTAGATAGCTGAATTATTGTTCTTTTTTCATACGGAGTTTGGTTGAAAAAGTAGTTCAATCCAAGTTTACTATAGTAAATATTATAGCCACCATTAGGCATTTTAAAACTACCATTTGATAGGTGATAGTAACCCGCTTCCAAATTCAAATCAAGTTTGTTTGAAATGCGATGATGATATACCGCAGCAACTTCCAATGCGAAATTTATGGGAGAACTGACAGCCCTATTGTCAAAGTTAGTTAGTCTGTTAAAGCCAATACTGGCATAGGCTACTCCAATTGCGACTTTACTGGAAATTTCGGATTTCGGGAAAGTAATTAAGCGCAATTCAATGTTTGGTAGCAATGAAATATGGTAGCCAAAGGTATCAGGCTTATTCATGAAAATGCTTTGAATATGTAGGCCAATTCTTGGCATTCCCCATGTTTTATGCCATTCTTTAGTACCATTTACCAGCTTCACAACACCTATTTCAAATCCATTAACTACTCCATCTAAACTATAATTATCATAATATTTATTCAAATTTTTATTGGCATGCGCCTGATCAATATTATTGGATGAAAAATTATAACCACCAATTACATTAAAACTAATGGCTGCATTATTAATCAGATGCTGAGCCGAAAGTAAATATGAGCACAAAAAAATAAAATTAATAGTACAGCTTATCTTTTTCATACATGCTTATCTGTTAAAATACTCCCACACCAATTTAGCTTTAGCATTGCCAACTATTACAGCCATGTCAACAAGTTTAGCTTCTCTAATTTTCTTTACCGATTTTAGATCAGCTAAAAGCATCTTAGCAGTTTCGGGGCCAATGCCTTCAATCTGCTCAAGTTCTGTTTGCAAGGTACTTTTATCTCTTCTATTTCGGTGTCGTGTAATGCCAAAACGATGAGCTTCATCTCTTAATTGTTGAATGATTTTTAATGTCTCACTTTTTTTATCAATATATAATGGCAAGTCATCATTAGGGTAATACAGCTCTTCTAATCTTTTGGCAATTCCAATAACGGGTATTTTACCATATATATCAAGCTTTTTCATGCTCTCAATAGCACTACTCAATTGCCCTTTTCCACCATCAATTATTATTAAATTTGGTAAAGGATTATTTTCTTCCAACATGCGTTTATACCTTCTAAAAACAACCTCCTCCATGGTTGCAAAATCATTTGGCCCTTCAACTGTTTTCACATTAAATATCCTATAGTCTTTTTTGCTTGGTTTGGCATCCATAAACACAACACAAGCGCTCACTGGATTAGTGCCTTGAAGGTTACTATTATCAAAACATTCAATATGTCTAGGGAGTTCGGTTAAACGCAAATCTTGCATCATAGTTGACAGAATTCTATCTGTTTTTAATTCTGGATTTAATGCTTCGTACTGAGTCAATTTTTCTTTTTTGTAGTACATGGCATTTTTCATCGACAAATCGAGAAGCTTTTTTTTCTCGCCAACTTTAGGAACAGTTATATCAAAATGTTCATCACTCCAATCTAAATCAAAAGGCACAATAATTTCTCTGCTAGTGCTGTGGTATTCTTCTCTCACCTCAGCTATGGCAAAGCTTAAAAGTTCTTCATTTGATTCATCCAATTTCTTTTTTACTTCAAAAGTTTGTGTTTGAATGATAATACCATTGCTTAGTTTTAGATAGTTGATAAAGGCAAATTTATCATCGCTTACTATGCTAAACACATCTACATCATTTGGAATACCTGTTACAATGGTTGATTTGTTTTGATAATTATCTAGCACGTTTAACTTTTTTTTACAGTTTGCAGCTTGCTCAAATTTCAAATCATCAGCAGCCTCATTCATTTGTTTTTTAATATGTTGATTTACTTCTGCTAAATTCCCCTTAAGTATGTTTTTTATTTGTTTTATATTTTGATTATACTCATCTCCACTTACCAAACCCACACAAGGTGCTTTACAATTACCTATATCAAACTCTAGACAAGTTTTAAATTTATTAGAAGTTATGTTTTTTTCGATTAGAGATAAATTACAGGTTCTTAATGGATACAATGCTTTGATGGTATCAAGTATTACGTGCATCATTGTGCCATTGGCATAAGGTCCAAAATATTCGGAACCATCTTTTATGTGATTACGGGTTGGAAATATTCTTGGAAAAGCTTCTTTTTTTATACAAATAAATGGATAAGTTTTATCGTCTTTTAAGTTAATGTTAAATTTAGGTTGAAATTTTTTGATTAACGAATTTTCAAGCAAAAGCGCATCTATTTCAGTTTCAACCAATGTAAATTGAATATCTGCAATTTTACTTACCATCACAGCTGTTTTACGGTTTTCGTATTGCTGTTTGTTAAAATAACTGCTAACCCTTTTTTTTAAACTTTTTGCCTTGCCGATATAAATAAGATTTTTCTCTTTGTCGTAATATTTATATATACCTGGCGTATCAGGTAATCGAGAAATAATATTTACTAAGTGTGCAGTGTGCATGTATGGCAAAAGTATGTATTATGTCGCAAACTTTTTCACAACAAAAAAGCCCGAAAGAAATCTTTCGGGCTTTTTTGTTATGAAAATTATAAATTATTTTTGAATCAATATTTTATGAGTTGAAGTATAATCAGTAGATGATACTTTAATAAAGTAAACACCATTATTGGTATTTTCAGCATTAAAATATACTGAGTGATCTCCTCCAGCAAAAGCTCCATTGTTAATGGTTTGAACCTTTTGACCCATTACGTTATATAGCTCAATTGTAACATTATCAGAAGATGATAATTTGAAATCAATTTGAGTTAAACCACTTGTAGGATTAGGAAATACTTTAGAAATATAAGCCGATTTCGACTCTTCTTTTATTCCAGTTCCGAACATTAAAGGAGTTTCATTAACATTTAGAACTTCACGGGCTTTTACATCTGCATTATAATAAGAGATAATACCTATAATATTCATATCATTTGGTTTATTATTGGCATCACCAGGGAAAGTACTTTGATATTTGGTATAGATTCCTAAGTTACCTGAATAATCATTTTCGCTAACTTTAGTTGTTGCAGGAACTGTATATGTAAATGTTTGAGAATAAGAAGAGCCTTCTATTGGATTATTCGGCACAACACCAGCATTTCCCCAAGCTGAAGGTAAAACGGTTTTTGCAACGTGATTATGGAAATAGCCATATAAATATTCTGGCTCAGTATATAACTCATGACTAGGGCCTTCTCCGCCACCTGCTGCTTCTGCATAATAACTATGTTGAGTCCAAGTTGTACTAGTAGCAGAAAGCATTGGTCCTCTAACTTTATCTTCGCTGATCATTGCAGTAATTCTAATATCACCAGGTTTTGCATAATCAACAAAATCAGCTTTTACTGTAAAAGTAACTTTACGTGTAG
>CAIVPY010000447.1 GCA_903907885.1 uncultured Bacteroidota bacterium | reverse complement strand
TGCGTACAGCCGTAACGCGAATGCGAGAACCCGAAGCCCGAATCGAAAGAAAACCAAGGATAGTATTTAGCTTCATTAGAATCGTTCCAATTTGGAGACCAACCTTCATTAAGTGCTTTAATTATTATTACAATTTTTATGTATGATGTAGCATGTTTACTTGTAATATGCGCATTACACATTTCGTAATAACTAACGACATCCAAATCATCCTTTGGCAGTGAGTCGATGGCATCTTTAAACGTTTTTATTTTATCAATAATGTTTTCAGAAAAGAACTCTTTTCCAAAAGTATCTTCGAGCATTTCTTTTAGCTCAGTTGATGCTGTTTTATAAAGCCTTTTAGCTTTAGATTTGTCAATTTTTAATGTGTCCATAGTTTTGTTTTTTAAAAAATTAAATAATTTCATTTTTGTTTTGGTATTGGCGTATTAATGTATTTTATAAATGTTGAATAAGCCATCGGATACCTGGGCTTTACGTATTTTCTCCATATTCCTTTGTATGTCGTAATTTCAGGTTCAAAATGTTCTTGTACTATTTCCATTACTAATATTATTTTGCGAATTTGGTTTTCTTTGTTGTAGGCCATTGGTTTTGGGGTTAGTGTTGTGAGACGTTTGGGAGGTTTATTTGGAACTGGTCTATTGCTTTCATTATTTTCAAATACACGTAATGTTCAAAGCTATTATCAGCATATTTATTACTTAAATCGTATAATTCCACAAATAATAATTGTACTTCAATTGGCTTAAATGTAAAGGAGTGCTTTGCTCTGTTTGCTATTAGCTTTCTATGTACTTTTAAAGTAATTTCACCAAATACATCCTTAACAGCATAGCGGTAAATTTTATCATCATTATTTAAGCTTTCTGTTAGAATTGCACTAATCAATAAATTGAAAGTTCGAAGTTCCGAATCAGTAAATTTAACCGTTAGTCCTGGAAACATTTTTACCTCCTTTCAATATTTTGATACCAAGTTTTTTTGCAATAATAACTTCTAATCTTGCGCCTTCGCTTTCTTCCCAATCATCGCACAAGTACATATATTCGCAAGTAACAAGCGATTTAATGCATATTCTCATTGCTAAATACCAATCAGTTCCTTCAGGAACAATAGCCATTGGATTTACACACATAACATCAGGCATTGCTTTTTTAACTGCTTGGTGTGCTGCAGCAAATTTTATTAGACATTGTTCTCTATCAATTCCAGTAATTTTACCGGCTAAATAACATCTTACCATAAGAATCCTTTCGTTTTAGCCCTAAACTTTTTATCAATTTGCAACATTGTTGCAATTTTATTGCAATTCCATAAAACGGTTGTATGATCTAAAAGAAAAACATTTCCAATCTCCATTAATTTGTGTCCGTTCATTCTCATAATAAACATAGCAACTGATCGGGCCTCAACAATTTCTCCTAGCCTAGTTCTTTCCATCATTTGATCAACAGTCATTTCATAATATTTTGCAACCAAATTTAAAATGTCATAAATTCTTCCTATTCGTAATTTAATTTGCTTAAAATCAGATGAAAGTTGCTCCATTTTTGGGAGTGGACAAGGTGCAACCCTCAATTCAATTGTCTGTCTTAATTGTTCCATAGTTCGTTGTTAAGATAGGTTTCTGCGTATTTTTTACGTATTCCACCTGTTAGGCTTCTGAAGTATTTCGGAATGTGATTGTATGCCTTTTGTTGTTCTGATATTGGCATTTTACCCCATTTTGCAAGTGCTTTTTTCTTGCTGCTTAGTTCTTTGTCATCATAACGATTCCAAAACATAGCGAAGGTTATCTCTATCGGAAGTATTTCGGTAAGAGTAGCTGTGGCGGTTTCGTGCATCAATTTTTTGAGTTCGTCAATTGTACGAGGCAAGGATTGCAAGAACCAAGTTTGTTGTTTTACACTCAGATCTGCTCCGGTTTTATCATACTTCTCCAGGAGTCCGTTGATGTCATAGAACAAATCAACGAATCCTGAAAAAGTTGTGGATGTTATCTGATAGTGATTCATAATTATAAACTTGAAAAGTTTAAATCAATTATTTGATAGCTTCCATTTTCAGCACGTTCCCAAATTCGGAAATATGTTTTGCTGTCAGGTCTGCGGATGCTAGATTTTAATAAACTAACTGCTTCCTGAAACAAAGGATCAGTAATTTTATCAGAATACTTCAATAAACTCATTACTTTTTTAGCATCTAGCTTTCCACGTGAAGTTGAGAATACATCCGATACCATTTCTTTAACCATTTCCAGTTTACTGGATACATTGATTGAAAGAAACTCATCAAATTTAGATTTGCAAGCTTGGATGGTTAAATCATCAAAATCGATGCGCTCATTAATGCTCACTTCAATTTTTATTGATCTATCAAAATTGAACCAGGTAAAATTTCCTTTTGAGTCTGCTTTTGCATTATACTCTTCCATTGCTTTGCTATAAACATCTTTACAAATAGCAATAACATCCGATTTAAAATCGTTGAGTTGCCTGTTTATAGTTTTAGCACCTTTAATAATTGTACTTGCATTTTTCTCGCGTTCTCTGGCCGGTTTAGTAACATATTTAATTGGCACTTCTTGCCCGGATTCATCAATCCATTTTTCGTCTTTTGTTTTTTGAATTTTGTACATAGTTTTTGTTGTTAATGATTAATATTTATTTCTGTTAATGTTTCGTTTAGCACTGCTAATCGTATATTTAATGTTGATTTGTGACTTTCGAGTATTTCGACGATATTAAATACTGCTGTATTATTTTCAGTATGGAATACAATCATTTCCTCAATTTTGATTAGCTTATTATTAAATCTCTGGATTTTATTCCTTAAATCTTGTATCATAATTTCCTCCTGATTCATATTAGTTATTTGTCGATAAGCGTTTAACTTCAATTTTTACACTTCTTTCTTTATCAAGAATCGCTCTCAGCTTCTTAGTTAGTGCTTTCAACTCATCAATATCCATTTGAAAAAGCAACTTGCCGGCAATAGATTTTGACATTAAATAAGAGTTTACTTTGGTCCAGTCGCCATCATTATCTAATTTTCCTAATTCCTGAAGCAACTTTAAATTTAAACTGCGATTAATCCTTATTTCTTTAGGTGCATCGCTTTTATTCGTGTGAGAGAAGCGAGCAATTAACTCATCGAGTTGCTTCTCGGTAAGATCCTTGGTGCTTGTTACAAAGTAAGGCTCTAAAATAGCACCCCTAAATTCATCACATCCTTGTTTAATCCATAATGCACGCAATTGGCGTACTTTTCTATTTTTTTCCATTGTAGTTCCTCCAATATGAACATCTGCTCCTGATTCGAGCATGTCATGAAACAATTTTTCAGCAGCGTCACCTGTAAAGCCACCGCTTATTTTTCCATTTCTGAGAATTACTAATCTGCTTTCGTTTGGAAAGTAGATATAGGTAAATTTTGGTGTTTCCATAGTTTCGTGTATTTAATTAATTTATAATGCTCCCCAATATTTAATTACACCCTCTGGCCAAATAACAAACTCTCCAGTTTCGCCAATATATCTGCCTTTACTTACTGCTTTATAACCTTCAATCCAAATTTTTAAAGTGGCATCGTACATAATTGAAGTTGCTGCTCTTCCTGATGGCTTCTTACCATCAGCATGAGAAACAAAAATGATAAGTTTCTTCGGGTGTTTCTTTTTGAATAATATATATGCTTTATAACTAAGTTGAGTATATTGTACTGAGTCTATAATCCAAACATCAGCACTTTTCTTTTTTTCCATACGCTCACTGAGTTCCTCCATGCTTTCACCTTCAATTAAAATCACTTTTTTTGCAACTTCAGCCATTCCAACATTGCGAAATGATTTTTGCATGGTGTGTGCTGATCCTTCTTCAAGTGCATTAATAGCAACTTTTAAAAAGCGAGCTAAATACTTAACTAATTCCAGCACAAACGTTGTTTTTCCGTTTCCTGAGTTTCCCCAAACAAACCAAATTCCATAACGCTCAGGACAATCGAATGCTTCTTTCCATTCGCCATCGAATTGAAGTAATTTGTATTTTTTATTATACAAATCATTTACTGATAGTGCTCTTCTTGCCATGATTATAAGTTTGGAAGGTTTAAAATAGTGCGTACAAAATTGACAGTAAGTTTCTGTCCGGTTCTATCAGCTTCACGCATGCTAGGAACCAAAACATCATGTAATTCTCCGTAATTATCGCAAATAGAACATAGAAACCTTACTAATTCTTTATCTTCAATGGTGTTTAAAAACTGTTTAAATGTTTTGTCAATGGCTGGTAAAAATCTAATCCCAAATTTTATCCTACGATACAATTGTGGTATACCATCTTTATTTTTCTTGCGGAGTTTGTCCAAATTATTAATGAGTTGGTTTGTTCCCACAAGAATAATAGAGCAAATGGTATGTAAATTGTCGTATAGTTCCTTCATGGAGCATAAAGCAGGTTGTTTCATGTATTCAGCTTCATCGAAAATAAGCATTGGCTTATATCCACTGAATTTCAGTTCACGTAAGTGCAAAACAATTGCTCTAAGTTTCTTGCTTTTGGTTTTAGCAGTTGTAATTTTTAATGAATCAATTATCTTATCCATCAAATCACCAATATTATCTGAACTGCTAACTGTAATTACAAAACAATCGTTTGGATGGCGTTTTGCAAACAAATTACTTGCAATTGTTTTTCCACATCCGGTTTCGCCAATGATCGGATTGATATATCCAAATTCCTTAGCATCTTCAAGTGTTGCAAGTATGCGTTGTAACTGCAATGTAGGTACAATATCCCAATAGCTCTTTTCAATTTCGAGTCCAATAAATTCTGCAATAATTTCAAAGTACTTATCAGCAATTACTGCCGTAGTTCCGTTCCCGGCATTAACCGTTTCGCTACCATTGCGAATGGAACTCATAATGTTGGCATTAATACCAGTTTTCTTACAGAAAACATTAGCACTCATTTTGTGAAGAGTTAAATAATCTTCTAATTTTGAGATAATTTGGTTTTTTAATTCTTTTTTCATAGTTTTGTTCACCTTTTGATTATTAATTGCCTCGGAGTCGTGTTTCCGGGGCTTTTATTTATAAATATTTACTTACATCTACTTTTTGAGTTAAATACTCTTCCTGTTCGTCCTTCCAGCTGCGCTCAATTTTCTTAATATCTTTTTTATCCTGTTTTTGCTGAATCTTTGCGCCTGCTATGCGAGCAGCACTCTTATTGTTTTTGTGCTGGCCATTACTATCACATAGAACCAATTTTGTGAGCGTATTCTGAAGCTGAGGATTTTCATTAAAGAGTTTTTCAGTTATCAAATAGTCATCTCCCGACTTTTCAATGATATCAGTTTTCATTTCTTTGTTAAAACCACCAATTTTTTTCAATTCTTCGCTATCACCTTCTTTTCTATCATATAAAGCCATTGGCTGTACATATTTTTCCTGAAGCATTAATTTGCGAGTATCATCTTTGCTTATAGCTAATACTTTATTCATATTATTTGGATCATATTTTATAACCCAATCAATATGCGAGTTCTCTCTGAACTGAATATCAAAAGAATCGTATACTCGTTTGATATTATTCCGCTTCAAAATCAAACCTTCTCCTGCTAATCTGTTAGTATCACCTTTAGGAGAAGTTTCTCCTAAATAGTTATAATAATCAAGTTCACTCATCAAAAGCCTATCATTTAGTGGTAATGATGCATAAGAATTGATATATACAGCTTGTTTCTTTTTTCTTTCTGTTTCGATGATGTATTCTAATTGGGCTCTGCAACCAGCTTCATCAGGGAAATTATGGCGTATTTTATTTAAATATTCAGCATTTGGTTGGCTCTTTTTGTTAGATGTAACCCCAAATCCCGACCAGTTTTCCATAAATTGACAGTAATTTTTATTTAAAAACTTAAAATATGGTTCAATTACTTTAGTTTTGGCGTTTTTAACCTTTGCAGGAGTGAATATTTCAGCAAAAGCCTCGTACATTGGCTTTAATGTCTTTTTGCCATAATTATCGGTTTGAAGCTGATGGACCCGATGCATATCTCCAAATAATTCCGCCGTATGTCTAGCAGCGTTTCTGAATGCTTCTCTAATTAACGATGGAGTCTCATGTGTTCCTATTGCGTATCCAATTGGATATTTATTAACTGGATCTAATAAAACAATTATTGAAAGAGCATTTGTATAGGTAGTTTTTGAGTAGCCCTGGTTATCTATTTCCGTTTTTTGATAAATAAGTTCAGAATCCCAACCATCAACAGTCCAGTAAACCAATGGTAATATTGGAGCTTTCCTTTTTACTTGCATTGCTAATGTATTATCAAAATTACTTTCTCCTCTGCGACCACCAATGGTTTGTAAGTTCCATTTCTCGCGATAATTATTAACAGTACTTGCCGATATTTTTTCCCATTCATCATTACCGGTACCTTTATTTATATTTTCGGCAACCATATTGTACAACATCTTAATTTGTTCATTATCGAAGTTGTTATGCTTTCTGAAAAGTTGGCGTAATAATGCTTCCTGTTGAACATCCTTAACTTTTGCCGCATTTCTTTGAAGAAATTTGCCTGATACAAGAGTTATATAACCATTAGCAGTATATTGTTTTAATTTATCTTGTAGCCTCCGGTAATTTTCAGGCAAATCATGTTTCAATTCATTTTTAAGTTGATTTACCGTTTTTGAGATATTGGGCCAAATATGTTTTTTATCTCCGCCCATCGATTTAACTAATAATTTGCGATCATTCGTAATCAACCTTATAGCATTAAGCACATTGGCATTCGCAATATAGGTTTGTTGAAATTCAGGCTCTAAATATCTTCCATCAACTAATTTATAAGTAGAATAAAAATCATAAGCCTTCTGATCATATTCTATAACAGATTTAAAAAAATCATTAACAGCATTCTCTCTAGGATTACCGTATTTAATAATGCAAGCTTCTTTAATATCGGTTGGTAATGAGTCAAAAGCAATAAGGGCAGGAGTACCATAACAACCACGTCGAACAACTCGTATCTTCGAAGTATGATTTTTGTCATCACGCTTGAGATATTTATATCTATCAACGGTAATAATATGAGGAACTAGATCCACATGCTTAATACATAATGTTATGTTGTTAAAATATTCCAATTTTATTATTTTTTATCTTCGATTTGTTGCTCTAACCATTCTTTTATAAGCTTTCCTTTTCCTCTTTGTCCTCTATTGTTATCATTGGCAATCTGAAACACATAATTGTAAGTGGTATCAAACTTCTTGGCGGCTTTCTGATATATGGTTTCTTTTTTTTCTTTAATTTTTGTTGCTAAATTCATTTTGATGTGTTTAATTTGCGTTAAAATAATAATGCAAATATATATCTCAATATTCGATAATGCAAGAAAATAATTCTAATTTTGCGATATTGTTTATAAAGCGTTTAAAATCAGCGTTAAAAATTTCACGCGATATTGAACTGGCAGAACTATTGGGTATAAAACAAAACACTATTTCGGGATGGAAGAACCGTAATTCTGTAGATATGCAGCTAATTATTAAGAAATTTCCAGATATTGATGTTAATTATCTAATAAAGGGTAAAAAAGATGAAATTAGCGAAGTCAATATCTCAAATTACGATATTTCGGTGAATGATAAAAAAATGGAATATACAACACAAAAATGTCTCGTTTGTGTAGAAAAAGAGCGGACCATTGCCACTCAATTAAAATTAATAGCAAGTCTTGAGAAACAAATCTCCTTATGGGAAGATTCTAATTTATTGGATCACCCTCGACAAGACAATACCGGTTAGTTTGGTGGCGTGTTTATAGAATTCTTTGCTATATAGTTTGTTTTCATGATTCAGAATATATTAGTCAGTTAATTATTGTTTTTCTTCAATTAGCATCCCACACACACTTTATTTAGATGCAAATATGTGCAAGTAATTGATTTACTTGTGTTTTCATATATACAACTAAATTAAACTAGGGTATTATGACCTATCTAAAACAATACAAAAAGACATATTAATAATATTTAATGTTATTTTGTATATATTTACTAATACATTTCACTATTGTTTTTGACACCCCAACAGACACCCCAACAGACACCCCAACAGACACCCCAAGAGCCTTTTTTGTGTTTTTTTAGCATTTAAACGGCAAATTAGATCTAGTTTAAACAGTTGTATTTTTACTGGCAAATAATGTCAATAAAAAAAAGCCATAAAAAACAAATTTGCTTGTTTTAATGGCTTTTTGCGTATATTTGCACTATAACTCAGGAATAATTAAACCTACGGCATTTAAATGGCATATAAAGGGGTAATTTATTAAATCATAATTAAATCATATTTAAACCTTGGTGCATCTGATATTGAAAATTTAAAAAGGCAAATTATTAACCAATCCCTACATAATCAATGAAAAAAAGGCAAAATTATATTTCATTCTTTTCACTTCTTAATTAAAGGGGTATATTGGTGATTACGGATTGAAAGTTGG
>CAIVPY010000446.1 GCA_903907885.1 uncultured Bacteroidota bacterium | reverse complement strand
ATGATGTATAATTGCAAATACTCATAGTCTCTTTTACCATCACCATAGTAATCAAGATACAGGCTGATTTTATCGCCCTTTTTGCGTTGTCTTAATGTTACTGTCATGCTTCAGTTAATTTGAATAGTTCGTTGATAGCGGTTCGTGGGATACGGGTGCTTCTGCCCAACTTACCTGCTTTGAGTTCGCCTTTGTCGATGAGCCTGTAAATGGTCCAGCGGCTGGCGTTGATTAACTGGCAGGCTTCATCTACGGTTAGAAATTCCTTTTGAGAAATGGCAGGGTTGTACATGGCTTTCTCGGTTTCTTCCTTGATGGCCACTTCAATTTTTTCATCCCGCTTCCGCTGTTTGTATGCTCTCTTGGCACAGGTATCTGAGCAAAACTGTGTAACAGTAGTCTTGGCGGTAAACCGGTTACCGCAGTGCTGACAAGTTTTTTGTAGACGAATGTTGCTGCTCATTTTGTTGCCTGTTGTTGCTACATGTTGCAGCTTGTAGCTGTATGTAGCATGTTCTCTCCCGAGTGTTGCCTGATTTGTGGGCAACAAATCTGGGCAACAATCAGGCAACAAATATAGGTAAAAAAGTGGAGTTGGGCAACAAATAAAGGAAAGATAAATCAGCTTAAACCCAATAAAAACAAGCATTTATGAAACAAAGGAAAGATAGTTATTTTCCGATACAGAACTTCGAAAATATATTGGTTAACAAATCATCTGTGGTAATCTCACCCACAATTTCACCTAGGTGGTAAATAGCTTTGCGTATATCAAATGCTAATAGCTCACCACTTTGTTGCATTTCCATACTTTCCAAAACACTGGTTAGTGATTCGGCAGTTAACATCAAGGCCTCGTAATGCCTTAAGTTACTTACTACCACATCACTTTTTATCTCATCCGAGTCAATCAGATTTTTCAATCTTTTAGTTAAAGCATCTAACCCAGTTTTTTGTAAGGATGACATTTGTATGACATCTTTATGGATTTGCAAAGTATTGGGTGTTTCCTTCAACAAATCCACTTTATTGGCAACCGCAATTACAGTGGCCTTGCTAGTTTCAAACAGCTTAAGCTCCTGCTCTAATTCGGCCTCAGTGGTAGTAGAAGCATCAAACAAATAAATGATAATACTGGCTTGATTAATTTTCTCAAAAGTCCTCTCAATACCAATGCTTTCAATGGTATCAGTGGTATGAGCCCTGATGCCTGCAGTGTCTATCAACCTAAAAGTGATACCATCAATTACAAATGCCTCTTCAATGGTATCACGTGTGGTACCTGCAATATCACTCACAATGGCTCGTTCCTCATGCACCAAGGCATTGAGCAAAGTAGATTTACCCGCATTGGGCTTCCCTACTATCACAGTAGGAATACCATTTTTGATGGCATTGCCATATTTAAAAGAAGCCGACAAATCCGTCACAACAGTTAAAATCTCTCTAACGCTTCTTTGTAAATCATCGCGTTTGGCAAACTCCACATCTTCCTCTCCAAAATCTAATTCAAGCTCAATGAGTGAAGCGAAATTTACTAGCCTCTCGCGGAGTGAAGTTATCTGTAAACTAAATCCTCCTCGCATTTGATTCATTGCCGTTTGGTGACTACTTTCGCTATGACTGGCAATTAAATCTGCCACAGCTTCAGCTTGACTTAAGTCTAATTTTTTATTTAAAAAAGCACGTAAAGTAAACTCTCCTGACTTTGCCATTCGTGCTCCTTTTTTTACCATCAATTGCAATATTTTTTGTTGAATAAATGGTGAGCCATGACAGCTTAACTCAACCGTATTTTCGCCTGTATAACTTTTGGGTGATATGAAAATAGTGGCTAATACTTCATCCACAATTGTTCCTTCATCTATTATTTTTCCTAAATGAACGGTATGCGTTTTTTGTAGCTCAAGATTTTTACCTTTATATACTTCATTTACTATAGTGATGGCATTGTTTCCGCTTATTCTAATCACACCTATAGCTCCAACACCACCCGCAGTAGCAATGGCACAGATGGTATCATTTAAATCCGATTTTAAGTATAAACTCATTTACGCAAATGTAAGTTTAATTAATATTGATTGGCTTGAATAGGTTATAAAAGTAAAAGCGATTTCTCATTATAGCTATTAACTACCCTCAACTCTGCCACCTAAATGATTGGCTAAAAATTTCTCCATAGCACCATAAAAATCAAATTGATTTTCTTCGTTACCAAATCCATGCCCTTCATCATCTTTTACCATATATTCCACTTGAATTCCACGTTTTTTTAATGCTTCAACAACCTGGTCACTTTCTGCTTTATTTACGCGTGGGTCGTTTGCTCCTTGAGCAATAAATAATGGGCATTTAATTTTATCTACGAAATATACAGGTGATGCCGCACGCATCAAAGCTGAATCTTTCTTAGGATCTCCCACCATTTCGTACATCATATTTAAAAATGGTTTCCAATAGGGTGGTATGGTTTCCATGAAAGTAAATAAGTTTGACACACCCACATAATCAACTGCACAAGCGTACAAATCGGGCGTGGATGTGATGCCAGATAGGGTAGCATATCCGCATAACTAGCACCGTAAATGGCAACACGTTTAGGGTCGGCAATTCCCTCCCTTACTAAATATTCAACCCCATCAGAAATATCCTGTTGCATTGTTAAACCCCATTGCTTAAAACTTGCTTCCCAAAATTTTCTTCCGTAGCCGGTAGAGCCTCTGAAGTTCATCTGCAAAACTGCATAACCTCTGTTGGCAAGGAATTGTACTTCAGGATTCCATCCCCATTCATCCCTTGCCCAAGGACCTCCATGCGGATTTATTATAACAGGTAAATTTTTTGTATCAATTCCCTTTGGTAATGTTAAGTATCCATGTATCGTTAGACCGTCTTTAGACTTATAAATAATTGGTTTCATTTCACACAATTCGTCTTCGTGAAGCCATGGTGCCCTATCAACAATTTTAGTTAATTCGTCTTTGCTTACATCATAAAAATAACTTGCTCCCAGAGATCTATCGCTCATGGTGCGTACTAAAAATTTATCTTCTTTTTTGTTGTGGCTGGTAATTATAATTTCATATTTATCGCTTAATTTTTGTTTGAGTTTGTCAAACATTTGCTCATACGTTTTGTCTAAATATTTTGTTTCCTCTTTATCAGTGGTGTAGCTTATAGCTGTTAAAACTTTACGTTTCTTTGAGTATTCAAGTCCATCTACATCCACTTCATCATTTTGATATAGTACCTCCATTTCTTTTCCATTGGCAATATCAAATTTAACTATTGCAGCTTTGTCTCTTCCCAAATTTGATGACGCATAAATGTATTTGTTATCAAATGTGAAAAACAAAGGGCTAACACTCTCTTTAAAGCTTGTGGTTAAAACAGATTTGAAATTCCCATTGTTATTATCACGGTAAAGTAAATTTGTATTTACTCCATCGGATTGAACTGCTAATCTTATAGTACCATTATGGTCGGTAACCCAATTTGTTACTCCCCCAGGGTTTTGGGCTTCCATTTTTAATTCGCCTGTGTTGATATTTAATCTATATACATCAAACAATTCAGGGTCACGTTTATTCATGCCAATTAGCACTTCGTTTTCGTTCTCTTCCAAATCATCTACTATCTCTACGTTTACATCTTTAAAAGGGGTTAAATCTTTTTGGTTTTTACCATCATCATCAACTGCAAATAGATGAAAATTTTCATTTCCCCCATTGTCTCTTACATACACAATTCTATTGTTTGTTTTCCAAAAATATCCTTGAACATCACGGTCATCAATAAAGGTAACTTGAGTAGTATCGTTGCTACCAAGCATTGATACAAAAACATTCATTCTGTTTTTATAGGGTTTTGTAAGTGCGATTTTATCACCATTGGGAGAAAGTGAAAAATAGGCAACTTCAGGATTGCGAAAGAAATCCTTC
The DNA here is from genome assembly GCA_903907885.1 of uncultured Bacteroidota bacterium. Lineage (GTDB taxonomy): Bacteria > Bacteroidota > Bacteroidia > UKL13-3 > UKL13-3 > RGVD01. The sequence continues at coordinate 1,758 of CAIVPY010000446.1, read as the reverse complement.
ATAGGAATAACTCGAACTTGTTCAGACATTTTATTTTTATTTTGTTGGCATGAAATTAGAAATGGGATAGCAAAAATAATTATTAATCTAAGAGGTTTGATTGAATATTTCATAATTAAATTTTAAGAAAATGAAATGATTTGAATTCTATATATTAAGCTAAAAAGATGATATTTTGTAAATAAATAATTAATGATTATTAGCAGCCTCCATATGGTCTTCGTCAAAACCTTGAGTTTTTAATATAGCTTTTGCCTTTAAAGCAAAAAAAGCAAGATAAGCAAAGCATATTGTACCAATAATATAACTATTTTGGATACCTATATTTTCTGAAACAATACCTTGCAACCAACTAATAATTCCTCCACCCATAATCATCATAATTAGTAAGCTGCTTCCTTGACTAGTATTTTTTCCTAAGCCACTTATGGCCAAAGTAAATATACAAGGCCATAAGGTGCTGCAAAACAAACCAACACTTGTAAATGCATAGACACTAGTCATGCCGCTTGAAGTCATACCTATAAACAATGCTAATATCCCTAAAATTGAAAATATAAATAACATACGTGATGGATTTCCTTTGCTTGCAATATCTGCTGCAATTAATACTAATATAATTAGTCCATAAACATAAAAAGGGGCTAAGTCATGTTTTGCAACTGCATTTACAAATAAAAAAACACCAAAAGCTATATAAGGTGCAATGAAACGTAGAATTTTTTGTGTGCTTATATTTTCTGTAAATGCTTCTACTGCACCAGTCCAACGACCAATCATTAAACTAGCCCAATACAATGAAATATATGGTGCTATATCACCAATTGCAAAACCTAATTTGCTTTCCATATAAGCAGGTAAATTACTAGCTGTAGAGACTTCAACACCTACGTATAAAAAAATAGCTATCATACCTAAAACCAATTGAGGGTATTGTAAAGCTGAACTCCTTGCAGATTTATTTTCAACATCTGATTCTTCAATTGATTTAGGGTGTTCAGGTAATGAAGAAAATTTGAGTAAAACTGCAACTATTAAAAATGCAATTCCTAAAATCAAATATGGTATTTTAACACTTTCAATACTCAAATCGTTATTGCCAGATGCAGAAGAACCAAAAATGGCAAAACTTACAATTAAAGGTCCAATTGTAGTTCCAAGATTGTTAATTCCACCAGCTAATGTTAATCTCTGTGAACCTGTAGAAATTGGTCCTAATGCAATGGCTAAAGGATTGGCAACTGTTTGTTGCAATGAAAAACCTAAACCAACAGTAAATAATCCAGCCAACATAAGCGGATATGAACCAGAATTAGCAGCAGGATAAAATAATAGCGTTCCAAGTGCCGAAATGACAAGTCCTAATGCCAAGCCGTTTTTATAACCAATTTTGTTAACCAAATCTTTTCCAATAAATAATGAAATTCCCATATAAATGAGGGAACCTACCGTATAAGAAATATAAAAAGCGATGGAAACAAATTGACTTTGACTTTGAGTTAAATCAAATGCTTTTCTGAAAACGGGTATCAAAATATCGTTACTTGCTGCTACAAAGCCCCAAAAGAAAAACACAGTTATGAGTGTGTAAAGTTGCGATTTGTTATTTTGTTGCATAATTAAACGATTGATTAAAAAAATAATAAAAATTAAAGGTTACAAAATAATCAAATTTGCTTTTGGACAAAATTTTTTCGAAAACATAATTGAAATACTTTACTTTCCTTTTGTATCAATCCAAATGAACTCACCAGAACT
>CAIVPY010000445.1 GCA_903907885.1 uncultured Bacteroidota bacterium | reverse complement strand
TTATGAATAACATTCTTTTTAGCTAATTTATCTAGCATTGAAGAAACCTCAACATATAATTTTTCAGCTTCAGATTTATCAGTTGAAGTTCTTAGTCTTTTAATTAATGTACGAGTTGTCTTTGCTTGATAACGGTTACGCAAACGCTTAGCTGCGTTGCTTCTAATTCTTTTAATCGATGATTTATGGTTTGCCATTTTTAAATAATTTACGCTATAAAAATTTCAATAAGGGCTGCAAATATATACCTTGAAGTGAAATAATCAAATCTTTTCAACAAAATGTTAAAATAATGTGTTACACCGCAAAACTTTCGCCACAACTACATGTGCGCGAAGCGTTGGGATTATTGAATGAAAAGCCTTTACCGTTTAATCCGTCCGAAAAATCAAGTTCAGTTCCAAAAAGGTAAAGTACGCTTCTTTTATCTGTAACCACTTTTACACCGCCATCTGCAAATACTTCATCACCAGGTTTGTTTTGGTTGTCAAAATCCAATTTGTACGACAATCCTGAACATCCTCCACTTTCAACCCAAACTCTTAAAAAATAATTTTCGTCAAAATGAGACTCTTTTTTAAGTTCAGTTATTCTGTTTTTGGCTTTATTGCTAATTGTTATCATTTTATGTTCTCGACAATGAAGCTGCAAATTTAATTGAATTGTTTTGTAAATAACAAAAATCCTTGCTTTGTATTGTTGAATGATTGTAAAAAAAGTAACTCCGTTAATTAATAAGTCAAAGAGGCAGATAGCATTTTATGATCCCCAAAATTTAATTGTTGAGGTTTGTAATTAAAAACATTAAAAGCTTTATCACATAAAATGTAATCAATTCTAAAATTAGGCATTCGCCCTACATAGGTGGCACTCATTCCAGAGCCAGATTCAACAAACGCGTCTTTTTTGTCTCCTTTTAACATATTATAAGAATAACTGGTGGGCGAATCATTAAAATCGCCACAAATGATAATTTTGTAGGGAGAATTGTCTATAAAATTTTTAATTATATCAACCTGCTTTGAACGATTAATAAAAGCTCGTTTCAGTCTGGATAGTACCCCTTTAACACCCTTCATATCCACGTTTGATTGCTTGTCGCCTTCTTGTAACTCGGACACAATCTCATAATCTTTTTGCTGAAAACTGATTGATTTTAAATGTGTGTTTATCAATCTAATTGTATCTTTATTTACCAGTATGTCTGAATATATGGTGCAATTTCCACCCATGTTTACCCTTTCAACCAATCCACTTTTTATGATTTTATATTTTGAAAAAATTGAAACGCTATAACCAGTAGGGGTTTTCTCGTTATCATCCACATTGTATTTATAATACGATTTATATTCTTTAAACAATTGTTGATACATTCGGGTATCAATGTCGGTGTTTAGTGCAACAAATTCCTGAAAGCACATGATGTCAGGTTTTATGTCTCTTAATGCATTAAAAAACACAGAAGAATCGTATTCACCATTTTTTTCGTACACTCCAAAATTATGGGTGTTAAAGGTTACTACATTTATCCTATTTGTTTGTTGTTCGGTTTTTTGGGTTCCAAACTGAATAGAGTGATAAATATGAATTGAGCCCAATACAAAAGTGCCTATGGCATACCAAATTCGAATATCCCATTGAAAAAGCCAAAATAATGCAAAACACACATTAATAATAAAAACAAAGGGAAACGCCAATCCTAAAAATGCAATTTGCCACCATAAAGCAGGGCTAATGTAAGTCGCAAGATATGAGCCAATGAGTGCAATCAGTGCAATGATATTAAATATAAAAACTACTTTATTTATATATTTCATATTGCTATTTTTTATTAGTCTTTACTTGCTTTAAACAATGTTTCTTTTTCGGTTTGTGACAAACTTTCGTAGCCCGATTTTGAAATTTTATCGAGTATTACATCAACATCAGCTTGGCTAGGTTTGCTTGGGCTTTTTGTTTTCATAAAAGTTGTTTTGTGCTGTATTTTAATTTTCGGCTTGGGTGTAAACAAATTTAGCACTCCATCGAACACAGCATCTAGTTTGTATGAAAAATTATTGTTTGCATATATCAACTTAATAAACAAAAACCCAAACATTGCACCTCCCAAATGGGCTATGTGCCCACCAGCATTGCCTTGAGGAATACTAATCAAATCAAGCAATACACTAACTATAGCAATGTATTTCAATTTCACATTACCCAAAAAAAGCAATTGGAAATTATAATCGGGCAGTAAGGTGGCAGCTGCACAAACAAGAGATAATACTCCTGCCGATGCTCCCAAAGCAAAGGAATATGAAACATTTGCAGAAAAAACAGGCAATAAATTATAGGCCAATAAATAAAGAATTCCTCCGGATATGCCACCTAAAAAATAGGCTTCGTATGTTTTGGTGTTTCCCAAATATTCTTGAAGCAGGCTACCAACCCAGTATAGCCAAAGCATATTGAAAAGAATATGTAAAAAACCATCGTGCAAAAACATATATGTGAGAATGCTCCATGGTTGAAAAATAAATTTTGAAAGGTTTGATGGCAAAACAAAATAATTGATAATGCCTAAAAATGAGGATTGATTGAGTAAAAATCCTATAACTTCAACTATTGAAAAGAATAGAAATACAAATACATTTATAAATATAATGCGTGTGATGGCATTTTTTTGATGAAATTGAAATTTTATCTCGTCTATTATCGACATTTTTAATATTTGCTTGCAAAATAATAATTACGCCCGTGTTTAGCATCTCAAAAGCAAGTTTTTATTAAATAGGAACTAAAAATGAGCTGTTTAGTTAATTAAGGCAAATATTAATCAAAAGGGTTTGTTGCCTATATTTATTGTTTTAGGTTTGTAAACTTCAAAAACAACAAACATGTTGTTTTGATTTTAATTGAGTTATGAAAATAGGAATTGTATGCTATCCAACATACGGAGGTAGCGGAGTAGTGGCAACTGAACTAGGCAAGGCTTTGGCAATGCGAGGGCACGATGTACACTTTATAACATATAAACAGCCAGCACGATTGGATTTTTTTACGGGTAATATTTTTTACCACGAAGTATATGTGTCAAGTTATCCTTTGTTTGATTTTCCACCTTACGAAACAGCACTTACAAGCCGATTGGTTGATGTGGTGAAATTTGAGAAATTGGATTTATTGCATGTACATTATGCCATTCCACATGCCTCAGCAGCTATTATGGCCAAGCAAATTTTGGCTACCGAAGGTATTCATATTCCTGTGATAACCACTTTACACGGCACTGACATTACCCTAGTAGGTAAAGACCCATCCTTCACACCTGTTGTAACGTACTCCATCAATCAGTCAGATGCGGTTACTTCGGTATCCGACTCTTTGAAACAAGACACATACAGCCATTTTCGCACCCAAAAACACATTGAAGTAATACCCAACTTTATTGATATTACCCGTTTTAGCAAGCAAGATCACGAGCATTTTAAAAAAGCCATTGCCCCCAATGGTGAAGTGTTGATTGTTCATACTTCAAATTTCAGGAAAGTGAAAAGAGTAGATGATGTGGTAAAAACCTTTGCTAAAATTAAAGAGAAAATGCCCGCAAAACTGCTATTGGTAGGTGATGGACCCGAACGAAGCACAATAGAGCTTCTTTGTCGCGAGTTAAACCTTGGCAACAGCATAAGTTTTTTAGGAAAACAAAACCCAGTGGAAGAGATTTTGTCTATTTGCGATTTGTTCCTTTTACCAAGCGAAACTGAGAGTTTTGGTTTGGCTGCTTTGGAAGCTATGGCCTGCGAAGTACCAGTAGTATCGAGCAATGCTGGAGGTATTCCGGAGTTGAATGTAGAGGGTGTTACAGGATTTTTGTGCAATGTGGGCGATGTGTGTGCCATGGCCGAAAAATCAATTTATATTTTAGAGGATAAAGAAAGGCTTCTGCGGTTTAAAAAAGCAGCATTGGCAAGAGCTGAAGAGTTTGATATTAACAATATTGTACCAAAATATGAAGCGTTTTATTTACAAGTACTTTCAAGTAGTAAATGAAAACAGTTAAGAGATGATACTTAATTGCTGATTCGGCACTTATTAATAATTTCAAGCATCATTTCTTTCATTAAGGGTTTAGAGTAAAATCCAGTGAGCATATTGT
>CAIVPY010000444.1 GCA_903907885.1 uncultured Bacteroidota bacterium | reverse complement strand
TAAAATCTTGGCAGTTTCAGCCATAAAATGAACACCAGCAAATACAATTATATCAGCATCGGTGTTGGCAGCTTTTTTAGACAATGCCAAGCTATCGCCAACGAAGTCAGCAATTTCTTGAATAGCTTCTTCTTGATAGTAATGAGCTAAGATAACAGCATTCTTAGTCTCCTTTAAAGCAAGAATTTCTTTTGCATAATCCATTTTAGCGGTAGGAGTATTCATTAATATATTCCCTAATTTTTTATGTTGTTTAAATAATTATGCAAAGCATCTCGCCAATGAGGCAAGCTTTGTATGCCTTTGGATTTGATACTTTCATTTTCTAAAACCGAGTATTTGGGTCTAGGAGTCTTTGCAGGGAAAAATGCTGAATCTACCTTGTTTAATTTTATTTGTGTATGGGTGTAATTAAATATTTCAGATGCAAATTCATGCCAACTGCACTCTCCTTCAGAAGTTAAATGTATAATGCCGCAAACTTCTTTTTCAATTAGTATGGGTAATAAGTTAGCAATGTCGTAGGTAGCTGTGGGCGAAACTATTTCATCTCCAACTACATTCAATTCGTCTTTTTCTTTAGCCAGTTTCAACATCAATTGGATGAAATTCAAACCGTTTTTTGCCCTGCAAGGATTCACACCATAAATAGCTGAAATGCGTATGACAAGCGCATGACTGTTTTCAAGCATCACACCCTTTTCACCTTCAAATTTTGTTCGACCATATACATTCAAAGGGTTTGGATAATCTGACTCAATATATGGCTTGTGCTTTACCCCATCAAATACATAATCGGTACTAAAATGAATAAATTTTATATTCATTTCTTTACATATTATTGAAAGGTTAGTAGGGGCAACAGTATTGATTTTAGTTGCTAATTCTGGGTTTTCTTCACATAAATCTACATGATGATAAGCAGCCGTATTTATTACTACATCAGGCTTGTGATTGCTTAAGTATTGTTTTATTTTTTCAAAATCAACAATGTCTAACTCTGAATGATTAGGTATTAATGTAACATAATTATGTTTCAATAAACAGCTATCAATGTCAGATCCCAATTGGCCATTAGCCCCAATTATTAAAGCTTTTTTCATCTTATATATTTATTATTATTTGCTTACTAAACAGTAATACTATTTATCATTAATTTTTTAAATACCTCTATGTTGTAATACTTTTCATCAGCAAAATTGTTAAACAAAGCTAGATTGTCATTTAAATCATTTATTATGCTAAAACAATCTTGTTCAGGCTTGTAGTTTAGTAATTCTTCAGCTTTTTCAATACTAACCTTGTAGTTTCTGTAATCTTCTACATGTAGGTCAGAAGTATTAATAGTAAAACCATATTTATCAAACATAAATTCTTCAACAGATTTAGCCAATTCTCCAATGGTTGTATTAAATGACATTATATTAATTACTTCTCCAAATGTAATATCACTTTCTACTGCTAATTTATATGCATTGCACAAATCTTTAAGACCTAAAATGGGTCTCCAAATTTTGTTATTACTCAGTTTTATTTCATGATTACTATATGCGTTTTTAAACATGGTGTTTATTGCCAAGTCTAGTCTCATTCGTGGCG
>CAIVPY010000443.1 GCA_903907885.1 uncultured Bacteroidota bacterium | reverse complement strand
ATAAAAAAATAAAAATAAAAGCATTCTTCGTCCCTTACTATTTTTTTATAATGAATTTATGTATGTACTTAGGTTTAGCAAGGTACTTAAAAGGAAAGCAATCTGTTTCATGGGAGCGTTCAAAAAGAGCGTAACTTCATAAATGATATTTTTTTACACTTGTATTTCAGCTATTTAGCTAAATGTTATAATGTTTTACATAGAAAACAATTTGGTGTAATGATTAATTAATATTAATTAATTCAATTTGGATATTAATTATTATTATTATGAGAACCATATTTATATTTTCAATGGCAATGTTATTATCAGTTGTTGTTTATGCCCAACCTGGTCAAGGAGGTTTCTTTGATGACCCAAATGATGTTCCGTTAGATGGTGGAATTATAATACTGGCAATAGCTAGTGCAAGCTATGGTATCAAAAAAATAATCAAGGGCAAGAAATAACTAACTATAGTATTCATCATTCTATAGGTTTTTAAACCAATTGATACACCCAATTATGTGTATCAATTATTTTTGAGGTTTGCACATCGCTAAGTTTTTTATATAACCAATTCGACACTTTTCTGTCTTCAGCATTAGGTAAAATATAATTTTCACCTTCATTATATATCGATTCAATTTTGGCAATTAACGCTGCTGTTCCAGTGCCAAAAGCATCTGTTAATAATCCTTCATTAAACGCATCAGCAATTTCTTTCAAACTTATTTTTTTCTCTACCACATCATAACCACCTTCTCTAAGAAGTTTTATACAACTATCACGGGTAACACCTTGTAAAATATTACCATCAATCTCGGGAGTCAGTACTGTTTTATCATTCAAAACAAAAAACAAATTGGTAGTACCTGATTCTTCAACATATTTATGTTCTTCGCCATCAGTCCAAACTATTTGATCAAATCCTTCTTTTTTTGCTTCCATAGTTGGTAACATGCTCATACCATAATTGCCTGCTGCTTTGGCAAAACCTACTCCACCTTTAAAAGCACGTACATAGGTCTTCTCAACTTTTACTCTTATAGGCTTAGGATAATAGCTATTAACAGGACAACAGAAAATCATAAATGTATAATTAACCGAGGGGCGAACACCCACAAAATCATCTGTGGCAAACATAAATGGTCTAAGATATAATGCGCTTCCTTCTTTTGTAGGAATCCAGTCTTGGTCTAATTTCACTAATTGACTCAAACCTTCAATAAATAATTCTTCAGTAATAGCTGGCATCCCCATTCTGTAAGCTGATTGGTTGATTCGTTTGTAATTATCTAGCGGTCTGAACAATTGCGGATTACCACTTGGGTCTTTGAAGGCTTTCATTCCTTCGAATACTGCCTGTCCGTAATGCAAACTTGAAAGAGCAGGTGAAATGCTAATATTTCCGTAGGGTAAAATCTCAGGATTTTGCCACATACCATCTTTATAATCAACACGAAACATATGATCTGAAAATATTTTTCCAAATTCTATGTTCTCAAAATCACATTCCTTAATTCTAGATTGATTGGTTTTGCTAATTTTTATTGAAATTGCCATCGTTTATGAAAGTATCTGACGAGTTTATGAATTTATTATTTGACGAAATTTTCGTTGTCAAAGAAAAACAAAATAGTGTACAATTCAACTATTATGGCAATAACACTGCACGTGTGTTACATATAGTTGATTTTGAAATGCTTGGAACTGAAAGCAAAGATGAACAAGCGCAACTAAGAACCATTATTGAGAAGGGATTCTTGTTAAATGCAGATGATAATGCCATTGTATTCGTTGATAATATTGGTTTACACGACTATGATGATATTATGGGTTCTTTCAACCCGCAAAAACTGATAGTTTGGGGTTGTAATGATTTTGCAAGTAAACAACTTAAAATTAAAGATTATGAAATTCAACAAAAAGGCAATACCCTTATTTTAAAAGTTGAACCCGTGTTTGAATACATAACTAGCAATGCCAAAAAACAACAGCTTTGGCTACAAATTAAACGAATGAACACACTCGCATGATTGAACTAATATTTGCCTCGCACAATAATAATAAAGCCCAAGAAATAGAAAAAAAAATGGCTTCTGTTTTTAAAATCAACACTTTGGATGATATTGGCATTCATGAAGAAATAATTGAAAATGGATTAACACTCCGCGAAAATGCTATCATTAAAGCTGAGTTTGTTTATGAGAAAACGAATAAAGATTGCTTT
>CAIVPY010000442.1 GCA_903907885.1 uncultured Bacteroidota bacterium | reverse complement strand
AGAAAGCGATTTTTTTTATTGCGATATTTAAATTTTTTGATAAGCCATGAAACGGAATTGAGATTTATATTCTCACGGTGATAAATAATTTTTTCTGAAAATGGAAGTGAATCAATTATATTTTTATTCAGGATATATTCTTTTGCCATACCAGAAAAATCAATGTTAGCCTCAGAGATGATGAAGCTATCAACGATGGGCCCGAGATACTCAAGTCTAGCTTTGAGTAAGTCAATTTCGTTATAAAAAAGAAAAACATCTAATATTTTTGATTTCATCAAATCTCAATTTCCCTTTTGAAATATTTTCTGACATGGCATATTGAAGCGTATTACGTCCCTTTTTCTAAGGTATGCCTGCTCTAGGTGTAATGAAAGACCCGGTATACAGATTCCAAGATACCGTTTCGGCCTTAGCCAAAATTTAATACGACGTGGAATTTGTTTAAAAAAGCGAGATTTAAGTAGTAGATTTTGCTTGGTAATTACGCAGAAATTATCGAAATCTAAATCTTTCTTTGCTGTTTTAGTGATGGACCAGATATCGGCATCTTCACGCAATACTTTTCCAGTCATTGCTAATGTCATCGTTGTAGAGTTGGAGGTACGCCACCACTGGGTTAAACCTTCAACAACTTCGGATGACTCAGAGAATTTATTTGCTTTTGCATAAGGATTGAGGGGCACTCTACTTAATTTATATTTATCTGGATGATCATATAAGGTCACATAGTCAAAATATTGCAAACCCTCCAATATTGCAGGTGAGGCATCGGGTAGATGCAAATAATCATCTTCAGCGAAATAGAAAATATCATCATCGCGTGCGATATCTAAGGCAATTTCATAAAGCTTCCAAAATGAACCTGGGTTACCTAATTTTGTCTCAATAAATTCACTAAAATGATATTCAGACTTCAGGCGACTTACCAATGCCTCATCACAGTTATCAGCTACACAAATTACCTCCCAATCCTTAAATATCTCCATTAGATTATTGAGAGAATCATACTTATTGATACCCTCAACCTTTACCTTTGGGTATCCTTTGCTGCTAATTCTAAATAGTACAATTTTTCGCATGATCTTATTTTTCTTTAAATAGGTTCGGCCTGTTTAAATAAATGGAAATTTTTCTCTTTAGGGGGTTTTTAGTAAAATTCTGATGTATATAGCTACCATGCTTATAAGTCGCCCTTAAGAATTGATTTTGCCTCATCCATGAGTCAACTCTTTTTTCAAAAAGTTCACCCCCATATATGGGGTAGCGTTTTGATGCTGCATCAAAGTATTCATAGATATTTTTCTTAAACTCCTCTGTTCGAATCAAATACATTTGATCTGAAAACCCATAGCCATAAAAATTTTTTTTATCCTCTGACGTGGATTCTTTTTTAGCCTCTTTATATCTCCCATTCCAAGTCAAATTAAACACTTTGATGGATGGGCTATCTTCTAGTGTGCGTATTCCAGATTGCAGCCAGTCTTTAGTTGTTCTTGGTGCGACAATAGAGTCTCCAGAGAAATGAAGTAGATACTTTGAGTTAGTTAGATAAACTGATACTAACTCAGCTATCGAATAATAATATCCATTTCCTAGTTTTTCCCTACTAAGAGAAAAAAATTTCAATGCTGCATCTTCATATTCCGCTACTTCAATATATTTACTAATAACTCCATTTTTAACTAAAGTCTTTGCAAAAGAAGAGACCTCCTCGAAATTGCGAACATTATTAATGTAAAGAACTCTCTCCTTGAATCCATAGTGACATCGCTCAATCATATTTTTAAGGCGAGATGTTTTTAGGATAATCTCCCAATCCTTTTCCCAAACTTTTGTCTCAAATGTGATTGTCATTAAAAGCCACTTAAACCTT
>CAIVPY010000441.1 GCA_903907885.1 uncultured Bacteroidota bacterium | reverse complement strand
TCTATATTATTTATTAATCTCTAAGCCATAACTCAGGGTTTTGCATTTGCTTTTGTTTGTAAATCTCTATGTGTATTTCAGATTTGTCTTCTTCATCATTAGTAAACACCTGCCCTATAGCTTGTTTCGCTTCAATTTTATCACCAATTTTAACACTCACATTTTGCAAATTGGCATATACCGAGTAATACTCACCATGATTAATTAATATTACCTTTTCCATTCCAGGGACAGAAAAAATTGCTTTAACCGTTCCTCCAAAAATAGCTCGAGCTCCTGATCCTTTTCTAACAGCTATGTTTACACCATTGTTTGTTGTTTTTATACCTTTTAATGTAGCATGAGCATGAGTTCCAAAGCCCACACTAATATATCCATTATCAACTGGCCAAGGCAATCTGCCTTTGTTGTTTACAAAATCGTTACTTAGTTTTAATGATTCAGGCGATTGAATAACTGAATTGCTTTCTATTTTCTTGCTTTCTTTAGGTGTTGAAATGTTTTTCTTTGCATTTAGTTTGGCTATTCGATCTTCTTCGGCTTTGCGTCTTGCCTCTTCACGAAATCTGGCTTCTTCAATTTCTTTGGCAATCAATTGTGCTAAGGCGCGACATAAATTTTTTGCTGCTTTTTCGTTGTTTGTAATCTCTTTTTTAAGCTGTGTCTCTTTAACAGAAAGCTGAATTAATACTTGGTTTTCTTCTTTCTTATCTACTTCAAGTTCTTTTTTTTCATCCTCTTTTATACCTGCCAAAGCCATCTTTTCTCTTTTTAAAGCAACCATTGTATTTATTGCCGTTATAATGGATTTTTCTGTATTAAGTATCAACTGAGCTTGCTGTCTTCTGTAACCATTATATTGTTGTAGATATTTAACCCTTTTTACAGCTTGATTGAAACTATTGGAGTTAAAAACGAATATAATTTTATCAATGGATGAATGACTTTTATGCGCCAATAAAATATTATCTGCATACTCCTTTTTTAAGTTGGCAACATCTGTTTTTAATATGTCAACTTGTTTTCTACTGTCATCAATTTCTAAAGCCAGTTCAAATATTTGTTGACCAATATTATTAATTACTTTTTCGCGGGTTACAATTTGTGCTGAAATGGTATTTAATGTATGCAGACTTGCATTCTGCTTCTTTTTGGTTTCTTCTAAAACCTTTTTTGTTTCCGAAATTTTTTGTTGAAGTTCTTTCCTTTTTTCTTCAAGTTCTTGTTTTTTTCTGGTATACTTTTGAGCAGAAACAGTCACAGCCAACAGCCAAAAGCTAATAGCTAATAGCAAAATAAATTTAATACTTAATTTCTTGGTAACTTTTTGGAACACTAAATTGTACCTCTCCTTTTTTATCAAATGCAAAATTGCTTAATTTAAATTGGCAGGCAACATTTTTTTCGCTCTTAATGTTAATAGAAATGTTAGCTGGAAAAGCATTTGTACCATTTACTACAAAATCACTATAGTCTATTTGCAGGCTTTGATTTTTCAAAGTATCGTTTACCAAGCTTAGTCGATTTTTATAGTTAGTAGTATTATAAATATTGCTCTGTTTGTTTTGGTTGAACATGTAATTCACAAGCATCTCTACACCCATATTCTCAACAATGGTTTGGTTCACATCAACATCAAATAAGGCATTGCCTACTATTAAATTTTGTAACTGAATAAAAGTTAATGGTATATCGGTAAACGATTTTAAATAAGAAAAATTCGCCAAAATATGTTTTCGATTTAATCTATCAAGCAATTCAATTTTTTCTGGTGTTATCATTATTCGAGCAGCTTCAATACCAAACAATGCCGTTACTTTCATCCAAATGTATTTATCCTTTTCGCATACCAATTCTACATCTAAATCATAGGCATTTTTGCCGTCATTGTATGCTGCAGATGCATCAGCTTTCAAGTATGTGTAATCGTTTTTGTTTTGTTTTATTTGTTTTAATGCAGCATCGGTATGAGCTAAAGTAGATTTGCCTTCAATTGTAGATTTTGTGTCAGTAGTTTGTGTTAGTTTTTTTTTGCTTTTGCATGATACAGAAAGTATAATAACTAATAAAGCAACGAAAAAATTTATTCTGTTCATTTATTTTGGGTATGAATTTCTATCAAACAAAGATAAGTTAAGCTAATGAAGCCACAAAAAATTTCAGTTGACACCTTTTTACAACAACTACTTTATATAAATTCTTGATCTTACTACATCATAAGTCGCAAAATAACCCAAAGCACCTCCAACAATATTTGTAGGTAAATTGGCTGGTGGCACTTGAAAAGGACCTGGAGCGCCAGACGATTGACTATTAAAAGCATTGATAAAATCGAACATATTTTTATCAATCGAACGAAAAATCATATAAGTATAATCGCCCTTTTTCAATCGTAAAAAAGGCAATTCAAACTCATAAAGACCACTTTGAGTGGTTCCATTATCAAATAAAATTTTCGCATCAAATAATGAGTCATTAGCTTGTAAATCATTTTTGCCAAAACGGAAATAGGTATACTTTATAGGCTCTCTGTTGTCAAATCCAAAATACTTAACTGTGTATCCCTCTTTAAAAAACCCTTGTGCAGGTTTAAGAACCTGTTGAAGACTATCCACTCTGAACATAGGAGTTAATTTACTGCTTGATGTGTACATTTTTCCTTCTGCAACAATTTTCAAATTGTAAATTGTGTTTGCAACAGCTTGGTATGATGCTTTTGGTTTATATACGCCATTTGCCATATGATAAAAGGTATCTGTGTTGACCAATACCAAGGCATCTGTTACCTTTAAGTAATCTGCACTCGAATAATAATTAGCACTCTTAGTCAATCTTACAAAAGAGCTATCCACCTCTGTACTTAACTCAGCTTCTATCACAAGTTTTGAATCGCCATCGGGCACATCAATATTTATTTTTTCTTTACAAGAAACTGCAAATAGGCTAAAAAAGACAATCGATAATATTTGAATATATGTGTTTTTCATGGATACCGTTTTGGTTTAGAATTTGAAATTATAAGTTACAGCAGGAACATAGGTAAATAAATACCATTTGTAAACCACAGGTACATTGTTATCGGTTCCATAGCTAAGTGTATATGGGTTTTTTTGTCCATAGGCGTTGTATAAAGAGAATACCCAATAGCTATCATTTTTGTATGTTTTACCAGGTGTTTTTTTGCGATTTATCGTTACAGACAAGTCTAAACGATGATAGTCTGGGAAGCGAGCTGAGTTTCTACTGGCATATTGTATACTAGGCGTTTGTCTTCTTCCATCAAACGACTCTAAGGTATATCGTTGAGATGCAATGGTAAAAGCATCACCTGTAGCATATATAAAATTAGCACCTACACTTACCCTATCGCTTATATCGTGATTAATGGTAACTGTTACATAATTTCTTCTATCATACCTAAAAGGATACCATTCGTTGTTATTTATCCCATCAGCCTGACGCTCAGATTTGGCAAGTGTGTAACCTATCCATCCTGTTGTTTTTCCAGTGCGCTTTCTAAGAAAAAACTCTAAGCCATATGCACGTCCTTGCCCCACCACCAATTCTCTTTCTATGGCATCATTAAAGTCAATTTGTGCATCATCTCTCAGCTGAAGTGTATTGCTCATCCATTTGTAATAAGCTTCAACTGAGAATTCAATTACATTTTCTTTAAAATTTCTAAAATAGCCTATAGCCACTTGATCGCTCATTTGAGGTTTCACCATTTTATCGGAAGGTATCCAAAACTCTTGACCAGTAGCTGCCGAAATGTTTTGAATTAAGTGCATATACTGATACATACGATTGTAAGATGCTTTGATACTACTTTTTGAATTAAGCAGGTAGGTCATGTTTAAACGAGGTTCCCATCCATAATAGGTATTATTAATAGTGTTATAATCGGTATAAGGATTGCTGGGGTTAAAAACACCTTCTTTTAACGAGCCATTGTCCTTAAAAATTGGTGTGGTTATATAGTTATAATTCCTACCCGATATGCTTGAAAAAACACTTAATCTAATGCCATATTCTGCTGTAAAACGGGCACCAAATTTCTGGCTGTTGCTGGCATAGTAGTCTTGTTGATAAGCCTTCTTATTGTTTAGTGATGAGTCGGTAACAATCGATTCTGGTGTTATCTTGGTGCGATTACCTGGCTCAAAAACAAAATAAGTTTGTTTGGTTCCAAATTTCATAGTGTTTTTAGGTGATATGAAATAGTTTCCATCAATTTTCAAGTTCAAATCATTGATAAAATTGGTACGAGTAAAATTTAAATTTTTGGCAATGTTCAAATCAAAATTATAATCATAGCGACTAAAAGCTGCCGTGGTATTTAAAAATAATTTGCTACTAAAAATATGATTCCAACGAGCTGTTGTGGTATAATTTCCCCAACCAAAACCAAACAAATCGCCAAAACCGAGTTTGTCTCTGCCCATGTATGCAGAAACAAATACCTTGTCTTTGTCACTTATTGTATGGTTTACTTTAATATTCAAATCACCAAACCACGCAGTAGTTCCGTCCAATTGGCTTGATAAAGGAAAGAAAACATCAAAATAACTTCTACGTCCCGAGATAAGAAATGAAGTTTTGTCTTTTTGTATAGGTCCTTCAATGGTTAATCTAGAAGATAACAATCCAATACCACCTGTAGCTTGAAACTTTTTAGAGTTTCCATCACGCATACGCACATCTAACACAGACGCTAACCTACCGCCAAACTGTGCAGGTATTCCTCCTTTGTACAAATCAAAATCTTTAATGGCATCACCATTAAAAGTACTGAAAAATCCAAACACATGACTAGGGTTGTAAACCACAGCCTCATCTAATTGAACAAGGTTATGATCAATATTTCCACCACGCACAATCAGGTTTGAGCTTCCATCCCCAGCAGCTTGCACACCAGGAAGTAGTTGCACTGCTTTTATAATATCTACTTCACCTAGCAACAATGGGATTTTTTTCACCTCTTTCATCTCCACCCTTACTACACTCATTTTGTTTTGTTCTACATTGCTTGCAGTAGGCTTATCTCCAGATACAACTACTTCTTTTAGTTGTTTTTTGTCTTCGTTAAGTTCTAAACTTAGCCTCAAGTTTTGTGTTAATTCAATTTTCTTAACGATGGTTTTGTAACCCAAATAGGCGAACTCAACATCATAGTTGCCAAGGGGAACGCTTAGCGAGTAAAAGCCATACGCATTAGTTACAGTACCTACTTTTAGCGAAGGAATAGACACGCTCGCGCCAATTAGCTCTTCGCCATTCTTAGCATCTTTAACTTCGCCACTAATGGCAAATTTTTTTACATGCTGAGCGTTTACGGATAAATTTGTTATAAAAAGAACGGCTGTAATTAAGTTAAGTATTTTGTATTTCATAAAATGGACTGCAAAAGTAATTACTTATGTGAATGTAATTTTACTTTTAGACAAAATTTGTTTTAAAGTGAAGTGAGTGTCAAAACAAATAGGTAATAAGTTGAATAAGATTTTTTCAGAAAATTACTTGTCTTTCCAGTTTTGATCAAAGGTATAATAGCGCTCCCAGCATTTTCGGCACCAAAGATGTTGTATTTTTAAAAATGGATATAAGTATCTAATTAGGTCATTTCTTTTTATCCGTTCAAAATCTTTTCCTCCACAATTAATGCAAGATTTAACGGGCCTTACTTTAATTATTACAAAAATCACTAAATAGAAAATGTAAGTGATTACAAGGCTAATAAAAAAATATGCTATGTTGGGAAGAAAAGCCATACCATCTTAGTCGCAAAAGCGAATTAAATTGTTGCAAGGGTACAACATTTTTTTTTATAAAGTAATTTTACATTAAGAATTATTCTGTTCAATTGCTTTACTTTGTTTCAAAACTTATCACCGTGAGATTTAGCGAAATAATTGGAAACAAAGAGATTAAACAAAAACTTATTCGAACAGCCAATAGTGGCAGAATAAGCAATACCCAACTCTTTTTAGGAGCAGAAGGCTCGGGCAATTTGGCATTAGCCATTGCATACGCACAATATATCAATTGTACAAATGCAACAAATGAGGACAGTTGTGGCATCTGTCCTTCTTGTGTAAAATATCAAAAATATATTCATCCTGATTTACATTTCACTTTTCCTACCGTTACTCCTATCAAAACAAGCATTGAAATTTTAGAGAATTGGCGAGAAGCCATTCTTGAAAATGTTTACCAGAACGATTACGATTGGCTCAGTACTATAGACAAAGAGAGCAAAAAACAAGGAAATATTACAGCCGAAGAATGTCGAGATATTTTTAGAAGGTTATCACTAAAAGCCTTTGAAGCAAAATATAAAGTATTAATTATTTGGATGCCCGAGTACCTTAAAACCGAGGGAAATATATTATTAAAACTATTAGAAGAGCCCCCTGTTGGTACCCTGATATTATTAGTAGCAAACGATTCAGAAAAAATATTAGGAACCATTCTTTCACGTGCTCAATTGGTAAAAATACCAAAAATAAAGGACGAAGACATTATAGATTCGTTGATTAACCAAAAAGAAATAGAACCTAAAAATGCCGAAGCTATTTCACGCATATCGGATGGTAATTATAATTTGGCTCTTCAACTAATAGATGTGAAGCATGAAAGTTATAGCAAAACATTTATGGACTGGCTTCGTGAATGTTACGCATCTCAAAAAGATTTTAAGAAAGTATTAGACCGTAGCGAAGAGTTTGCAGGCATGGGAAAAGAAACTTTGAAAAGCTTCTTAGATTATAGTTTACAAATGATTCGAGCTACCTTTATTTATAAATATGGCGATAGAAGTACCCTTAGGGTGAGTGATGAAGAGTTTGCCTTTTTTGATAAATTTAGTAAAATGATGAATGCCAACAACATTGAAAATATTTCGAAAGCCATGGGAGATGCTATTTTCCATATTGAGCGTAATGCCAATGTAAAAATCATGGTTTTAAACCTTTCTTTGTATATTGGCACCCAATTGAAAAGTGCTTAGGTGTTTTTCAAACAGCAATTCTTTTGGAATTGAAATCAATTTTTTAAAACGATTTTTTTAAAGATATATAATAAACATGGCATGTGGAAGTGGCGGATGCAGCAGCGGTGGATGTAGCACTGGTGGATGCAATAAATTGAATACTTACGATTGGTTGGGCAATATTGATTTGCCAGACCATATAAAACCTTTTGATATTGTTGAGGTACGTTTTAAAGGAACAAGAAAAGAATATTATCGAAACATTTATAACCACG
>CAIVPY010000440.1 GCA_903907885.1 uncultured Bacteroidota bacterium | reverse complement strand
TTAAAGCGAATAATCAATTTGAAAAATATACATTTTTGTGATTTTTCATATTGACATTGCTTTGTATTTCTTCTGAAAATATTATAAAGACAAGTCATAAACTTGTCTTTATAATATTGACTATTTTTATTTTATAGTTTTAACAAACTCGGCTGCTTTTTTATTACCTGGTTCTAGAAGTAAAATTTTTTCGAAATAAGTTTTGCAATTTCGCTCTTCACCTTTCGCACTGTTTTTGTAACAATATGAACCTAAATAATCATATGCTTGAATAATATTATTCTTTATTTTTTCAGCTACTGCTAGGTCGTTGATGTTTATGAGGCTTAAATATTTTTCAAAACAAAACTTTCCTAAAGTGTCATTCAATGCAGTGTTGATTGCTCCTTGGCTCATGCCTCTGTAATAATAAGCTTCAGCATAGGTTGGTGCTTTAATATTTACAATGGCAAATGCAGAATCGGCTGAAATATATTTTTTACCAAAGTAATATGCTTTTCCCAATAAGAAATAGTCAGCTACCGAGGTCTTTTTTGATGTACCTAAGTAAATTTGCAAACTGTTAGCCGCATCGTCAAATCTTTTCATTTTGTTGTACACTTTGGCTAACTCTTGATACATTTCCAATTTGTCAGAATCTAATGATAATACTTTATTAAAATTCGATATCACTAGGCTGTCGTTGCCTTTGAACTTTGATTGTAGTTTACCCAAATACTCGTAATCACTTGTTAATATTTTCTTTTCATCAACCCTGCTCATAAAATACTCCATGGCAATTAGTCCACTTCGACATTTAGATGTATCATTTTTTAATCCCCCAACCTCATAATATGAGTAGGCTAACATTCGATATAAAAACAGATTGCTCTTATCCGTTTTTTGTAATTCTTCAATTTGTACCAATGCCTCATCGTATTCTTTTGCACGAAACAATATTTGTGCAAACCTTAATCGATTTGCAAAACTAGCCTCTGAGAATGTTAGATATGATTTATATGTTTCTTTAGCTTTTTCGAATTTTCGTTGTTGATAGTACAACTCTGCTTGAAGTTTTAAAGCAGGTGCATAGTTAGGGTCGATTGATAAAGCTCTAGTTAAATCTTTTTGCGCAGCTTCATTGTTTCTAACTTTCACCCAAATATTAGCCACACGAGCATAAGCTTTAGGGGTTTGCTTTTTGCAAATCAATAGCGCGTTCGTAGTTATTTGCAGCTTCTCCACCATTGTTAATTTCTAAGTATACATCACCCATTGTTACTAAAACATCATAGTTTGACTTATCAACCTCAAGGGCATTTTTCATTAATTCTTCGGCATCAGTCACCAATTTGTTTTCGCTAGCAATCATGTTCTCAGCTACCCAAACCATTGCTTTCACATCGCTATATGTACCATTCCGCTCTTTGCTAAATGAAAGTGCTTTTGTAAATTGTATTTTAGCTTCAGAAACTTTATTTTCTTCCATCAACAACCCACCTAAACCAGCATAACAAGCCGCATTTAATGGGTCATTTTTAACGCCCACATTAAATGCCAATAATGCAGAATCTGGCTTAAATAAATTGCCGTATACTTTACCTAAGTAGTAATAGTTTTCTCCTTTGTTAGGCTCTTTGGCAATTACTTGAAGTAAGATGTTTCTTGCCGATTCATATTTATCAAAATCCTCAGCTTTCAAAGCCTCTTCTAAAGTTTGGGCTTTTACTCCAAGTAAACTTATTAATGCTACAAATGTTATGATGTACTTTTTCATTTTTATTTATTCTCGTTTAGAAATTAATTTATAATATTTTTATTCAATTTCTTTATCATTTAATTGAATAATTCTAATGGGCGACTTAGCTGGAATCAATCCTGATTTTTGTATTATCCTCTGGCCTTGGTCTCCTGCTACAAAGCTTGCAAAGCCTGTGCCAAGTCCTGTGTGTGCCTCTCTACTTATCATAAATATTGGACGTAAAAAAGGATATATTTTCAAAGCCATATTGGCTTGTATGGGTTTGAATGTTATGAGTTTATCAAAATAATCGGGCTTTGGATTTGGTAGTACATCAGCAACTCTTATTTTCTTTAAGAAGGTGTTTGCCTGACTACTATTCTCATTACTAATCCAACTAACCCCAATAATTCCTATAGCATTTTTGTTTTTTTCAACATAGTCAATTACTTCTTTATTTGAGTTAACTGCAAAACAGTTTTTTCCTAACTCCTCTCCTTTAAGCAAAGAATCCTTCAAATACCTTCTAGCTCCTGATGCAGGGTTATCAAATACCACTTGTATTTGTCCCAAAGAGTTTTTAGGGTTCAAATCTTTCCATACTTTGGTTTTGCCAGAAACAATATCTCTAATCTGCTGTGGTTCAAAAAGCGTATCATTGTTATCATTGTTTATTATAATGGCGAGTGCATCAGTAGCCATTTTTAATGTCCGTGCTTTATATTTTGCTTGTTCTAAAATAGCTTCTTCATTTTGTAGTAATTCTCTGGTTACTATTGCCATACGTGCACTATCTTTCAACATATAGTTGATGGCGTCTTGCTCACCCATGTATTTAAAAGTAATATCAGCTTTCGCATAAATACCTTCAAACACCATTTCTTCACTTTCGATGATAGGTCTTAGGCTTTCATCAACTGATATGGTTATTTTGCCACTGGTTGTAGTATCAAGCTCATCTTTGTTTCCGTTATTTTGTGAACAAGAAAGTGTTACAAGCCAATAAGCAAATAATATAGCAATGTTTAAATTCCTCATAAAGTAATTTTTAACGGGACGCAAATTAAGCTAAGATTTAGCAAACAAACGATAGGCTCTGAAAATTCCGTATATGATAAATAATATGCTGAAAATTAAATCCATAGGGGGATTAACCTTAAATGGAAATTGAAAGAAATATATGCTTAAACCTGCCAAAATGTAAAACACCGACATGATCAATCCAAAGTATTTGCTGGTTTGATTGATTCTATTCTGTCTTTTCTCTCTTATTTCGTCTAAATTCATTGTCTAAAAAAATAGCTGTAATCTTGTTGATTACAGCTATTCAGTATTATTCAAAATTTATTAGTTTAATCTAAAGGCAATTGGCAAAGTATATTTTACTGTAACCTCTTTACCATTTTGTTTTCCAGGTTTCCAACCCGGCATTGATTTAACAACACGAGCAGCTTCTTCATCACATCCCCATCCTAATTTTTTGCCAACTTGCTCTATCTGGGTTATTTTACCATCAGTTCCAACAACAAAAGTTAATACCACACGCCCTTCAATTCCACTTTCGCGAGCCAAAGGAGGGTATACAATATTTTTACTTAAATAATCCCTCATAGCATCTTCTCCACCTGGGAATTCAGGCATTTGTTCTGCAAAAGTTAATATTTCAGGAGCTGCATCACCAGTTCCAGGGTCTTCAACCAAGCCAGCATCTACCCCATTAGGATCGCCTTCTTCGGTTTTAGTACCTGCATCTACCACTTTCAAATCTTCTTGAGTTGGAGGTGGTTCGTCTGGCACTTCTTCGTCAGGTTTTATTTCTGGTGGTGTAAATTTAACCGTACTTTTTAATGGAGGAGGAGGCTCAGCTGGAGGAGGAGGAGGTTCATTTTTATCAATAGGTGGGGGTTCTTCTAATTTTGTAATATCATCCACTGTAACTATCTTTTCTTTTGGTAAATTTGCTTTGATAATATTAACAAT
>CAIVPY010000439.1 GCA_903907885.1 uncultured Bacteroidota bacterium | reverse complement strand
GAAGAAGAAAACCGTTGGTTTGCTATGCACCATCCTTTTACTGCGCCTAAGCCAGAAGATATTCCTTTGCTTGAAACAAACCTAGGTGCTGTAAGAGCGAATGCCTATGACATGGTAATTAATGGTGTAGAAGTAGGTGGAGGTTCGATACGTATTTTCAATAAAGAGTTGCAAGCTAAAATGTTTAACATACTTGGATTTACCCCTGAGGAAGCCCAAGCACAGTTTGGCTTTTTGATGAATGCTTTTGAATATGGCGCACCTCCACATGGCGGTATTGCTTTTGGTTTTGATAGGTTGTGTAGTTTGTTTGGTGGCGAAAGTACCATACGCGATTTTATTGCCTTCCCTAAAAACAACAGCGGCCGTGATGTGATGATAGACGCACCAAGCGAAATCGATGCCAAACAAAAGAAAGAGTTGGGCTTATAATTGATAGTTGCAATCTTTAAATATTTGTTTTAAAAATTGGGGTCGAAATACAAAACTAGGATAAACATGAATTAAGGATAACAGAATAAGGAACTTTTTATTTTTCATTAAAAATTTATATTTGCTAATACAAATTTATAAATGGTAATTATTACAACCGACATACCACTTTTCCAAATTTTAAAGCTAAAATTTGGCGAAAAAGAAGCAGAGGCTCTGGTAACTTTTGTTGATAATTAAATAAAAGGGAGCAACGAAACCAACCTGAAAGTATTAGCAACTAAAGAAGATATTTATCTTTTAAAAGCGGATATAGTAAAAGCAGAACTTAAAATATCTGAATCTTAAGTTGAAACGCTGCGGTGGGTATTTGGATTTTTTATTGCCCTTATGCTTGCCATTGTTGGCTTGTACTTTAAAAATTGATAAAGTTAAGGGGTAAAAGTATTGATTTGTTTAATATAGACATTGTTAATTCAAATTTTATAAATAAATTTCAACTATGAGGAAATTAATAATTACTAGCTTATTCATAATTATATTCATTTCCACTTCTTATGGGCAATGTAATATAACCGAGGGTAATAACTCAGATGGTTACACTTATTCTGCTCAAAAAGAAGTGGTGTATAAAGATCCTAGATTTGAAACTGGAATATTTGCGGCAATGCTTAACCTTGATGTAATACAGAGTCAAACAAATCATGACCTTTTGGCATTTTATTTGAAGGCTTACGTAATGAGAAAAGGAAATAAACCCATGGTGGTTCCTAGAAGACTAAATATTAAATTTTCCGATGGCACATCACTTTCTCTAATTTCAGAATCTATTCAAGATCCTTTGGATAGGAATGGAATAATTTATTACATATGTGAATTTAGGTTAGACTTAAATATATATACACAATTTCAGAGTAAATCAGTTTCAGAAATAATGATAATTGACAATAGAAGTGGGGAAAGCATAACATGTAATCCATATTCAGACTTATTAAAAGAACAAGCTAATTGTATCGCAAATCGTCTCAAAAAATAATGCTATAAAAGGGCTAAGAAAATTATTATGATTGGAAAGTTAATGCTAAAACTGTAGCAAAAACATTAAGCCCCCACTCCTTAAATTGTTAATCCTTGT
>CAIVPY010000438.1 GCA_903907885.1 uncultured Bacteroidota bacterium | reverse complement strand
CAACGAAGAGAAAAAGAAACTTAAAGTAATGGTTAAAATATTTGGACGAAGAACTCCATTGGAGTTGAATTTTGTTCAAGTTGAAAAAGAAAATTAAATAATTTTAAATCTACTAATTTGATATTTCAAATTGATTTTTAAATTCAGAATTGATTAAAAAATAATAACATAAGTGATAGTTTGAGATTTGAATTATTATAATTTTCAAATTTTAAATCTTCAAATTAATAAATAAGAATATGGCTAAAGAATTAACAGGTTTTATTAAATTACAAGTAAAAGGTGGCGCTGCCAATCCTGCACCTCCAATCGGACCGGCATTAGGTTCAAAAGGTGTTAATATCATGGAGTTTTGCAAGCAGTTTAACGCTCGTACTCAAGATAAAACAGGTAAAATACTACCCGTAGTTATTTCGGTTTATAGCGATAAATCATTCGATTTTGTAATTAAAACTCCTCCAGTTGCATCTCAGCTATTAGAAGCTTCTAAAGCAGCTAAAGGTTCAGCAGAATCTAATCGTAAAAAAGTTGGTTCTGTAACTTGGGATCAAGTTAAAGAAATTGCTACTGACAAAATGCAAGATATGAATTGCTTTAAAGTTGAATCGGCTATGAAAATGGTTGCTGGCTCTGCTCGTAGCATGGGTTTAGAGGTAAAAGGCGAAAATCCTTTTAATTAGTCAAAAGATTAAAATAATTAAAAATGGCACGCATAAGTAAAAAAAGAAAAGAGGCTTTAAAGAAAGTTGATCAAACTAAATCTTATTCACTTACCGAAGCCTCAAAATTAGTTAATGAAATTTCATACACTAAGTTTGAGTCTTCAGTTGATATAGATGTACGTTTAGGTGTTGACCCTAAAAAAGCTAATCAAATGGTTCGTGGTGTGGTATCATTACCACATGGTACAGGTAAAACTGTTCGTGTATTGGCATTAGTTCCAGCAGACAAAGAAGCAGAGGCAACAGAAGCGGGAGCTGATTTTGTTGGATTAGATGAATATATTACAAAAATTGAAGGTGGTTGGGTTGACGTAGATATTATTATTACTATGCCAGCTGTAATGGCTAAACTTGGTAAATTAGGTAGAGTTTTAGGACCCCGTAATTTAATGCCAAATCCAAAATCAGGAACTGTTACTACTGATGTAGCTAAAACCATTAAGGAAGTAAAAGCAGGTAAAATTGATTTTAAAGTTGATAAAGAAGGCGCAATTCACACATCAATTGGAAAAACCTCATTTGCTCCTGAAAAATTAATGGAAAATGCAATTGAATTAATTCAATCTATAGCTAAACTAAAACCATCATCAGCTAAAGGTACTTATTTTAGAGGTGTTAACATTTCTAGTACAATGAGTCCTGGAATCAAAGTTGATGTCAAATCTATTCCAAATATTTAATCAGAGGGGGAGTTATGAATAAAGATCAAAAATCACAAGTTATAAATCAATTGACAGAAAAATTTGCTGAATATCAAAATGTATATATTACTGATATCGCAAGTTTAAATGCCAAAAAATCAAGCGACCTAAGACGTTTACTTTTTAAAGAAGGTATTGAATTGCTAATGGCAAAAAATACATTGATTGAAAAAGCAATGCAAAATAGCGGTCGCGATTTTGGTAATTTAGCAGACACTCTTGTAGGAAACACTGCACTAATGTTTAGTGTTGATATGAAAGCCCCAGCAAAAGCTATCAAAGAGTTTCGTAAAGGTACTAAAGGTGATCCTAAGCCATATTTAAAAGGAGCTTTAATTGATATTGATGCATTTGTTGGTGATGACCAATTAGACGCATTGATAGCTCTTAAAACCAAAAATGAACTTATCGGTGAAGTTATTGGATTATTACAATCACCAGCTCAAAATGTTATCAGTGCTTTACAATCAAGTGGTGGCAAATTAGCAGGTATTGTAAAAACATTATCTGAAAGACCTGAATAATAAAAGAAAATAAAACAAATCAATAATTAACAACAATTTAAATTTAAATTACAAATGGCAGATTTAAAAGCGTTTGCTGAGCAGTTAGTAAACTTATCAGTAAAAGAAGTAAATGAGTTAGCTCAAATTTT
>CAIVPY010000437.1 GCA_903907885.1 uncultured Bacteroidota bacterium | reverse complement strand
TATCTCATCGGTTCCTTTTATTAAATATGCTTTACGCTTAGATGTGAAGTCCGGAGTGTTATAGAAAAATACTTTGTCTATGGCAGCATAATAAATACCTGTATTTTCATTATCAAAAGATGTATTATAATTACCAGAGTCATTCGTTTTTGACAATAAACTTGATACAACAAATGTCTTCGCCCTAGAACCATGTTTAGCCCCTTTGTATTGGGTGGTATCAGATTCTAATTCTATTACCTCCTCTCCGCTCCCTCTTTTAAGAAGAAAGATTACTTTTTCTTTTGATGATTTTAACATTTCAAAGACTCCTGTTCCAGAAATTGGAACACCATTTTCGCCAAGAATTGATGCATAAATTTTAATATCATTATTTAATTCACTTTCAGGAAGAGCTTTTATAGCTTTCACTTTTATTGATAGTTTTCCTCCAAAGTCATCGACAATTTCATAATCCCCATTTACAACCTGTAAATACTCAGATAAGTCACCATTAATTTCAATTTTCGCAGGACTAACTTTTGCGATTTTAAAATCATTATTTTTACCGTTAGTACAACCTGAGAGCAAGTATATACTAATCACTATTGTCAGTAGTTGAACAATTGCTATTTTCATAATTAACTAATTTCATAGCAAAAATGTTCTTTATTGGTTACAAGTTATCCATACATTCTATCCATTTCGTTCACTCCGTTCATTTCGGGATCACAGATTTTAACATTAAGATTTATTTTATCTTTCATGTATGATTACAGCAGCTATTCGTCAAAAAATTGAAGCACGGTATGGGAAGCCACTCCGCTATTCAAAAGATTGTGAAGGATTGGCTAACAGCATTAACAAATTTTGTCTTGACCGTATCAGCGTTACTACCTTAAAGCGATTGTTTGGATTTGCAAAAAATGTAGAACACCCCCGGTTATATACTTTAGATGTAATTGCTGCTTATATTGGTTATAATGATTGGAGTAGTTTGCTGGCGAATATTGACAAGGTAGAGAATATTGCAGTATCAACTGTGTTAAAAACAAAACAGGCAGTGAGTATCTCGAATGATATTCACCTGCTCCATCATCAAATTTCCATTGCACTTACCACTCAAACAATCAATACTAAAAGGGTGATTACACTGTGCAGGCAATTAGGTAAACAATCAGGCATATTTTCCTTTGTTATAGAAATCATTGGTATTGCAGCGCGGCAAAAAAATGTACAATTTTTAAAACAGGTATTTAATCTCCCATATATTTTTGATGAAAATATTCATAGTCTTTTACAAATGTATTATATCGGCCAAACGACAGGTATTATGATGCGAAGCCATCCTGACATTGCAGATGAGATTACAGAATCTCTGGCAGGAAATAAAAACGCCCAGCATTATTTTATTGAATGGTTTGTTGATGAGGATTACCTGCAAGGTTATTATGGTAAACTATTAGATGCTTATCAGCACTACAAACAAAGCGAAGTACAGGATAAATTGTTTTATTATTGTCTC
>CAIVPY010000436.1 GCA_903907885.1 uncultured Bacteroidota bacterium | reverse complement strand
TTATTGGCTCATGAACTATCAAATCAAGAAAAAAGTTTTGTTATTATAGATGAGAAAAAAGAATTCAACTCATCAAAGGTAGCTGCAGGAATGTTTAACCCAATAAGTGGTAAACGTATGGTTATAGGCTGGAAAACAGCTCAACTCTTAGACGCATCACAAAAGACATACACTGAACTTGAAAACATACTACAAACTCCATTATATCATCAACAAAATACTTACACCATATTTGGCTCGATAAAAGAACAAAATGATTTGAGTGTAAGAATGGAGGATACTGCATTTGCTCAATATGTGAACATCGATGTAGAAGAGGAGAAAAACTTAAAACAACCCTTCTCGGCTTTCGAAATAAAAGGTTCAGGTTGGGTGAATCTACCCAAATTAATTGATGGATTTGTACAAATATTAATTGATAAAAAAGCTATCATTCAAGAATATTTTAACTACTCGTCTCTGTTTCTGGAGAACAACAAATGGCATTATAAAAATATTGTGGCCGATAAGGTTGTGTTTTGCGAAGGATATAAAAACAAAGATAACCCATACTTCAACTGGCTGCCTTTTGTGCTTTGCAAAGGCGATGTACTAATAATAAGGTGTAACATAACTGAGAAAAAAATAGTAAAAAAAGGTATCTTTTTGGTATCAATTGGCAATGGGTTATTTAAAGTTGGTGCTACCTACGAATGGACTGATTTAACTGAAAACCCAACAGAAAAAGGTCGCTTGTTTTTGATTGAAAAACTGAATGAACTACTGGATACTGATTATGAAATTGTAAATCAAATTGCAGGAATAAGACCAACCACCAAAGACCGAAGAGCTATTTTAGGTGTTCATCCTGAGCATAAAAATATGTATATTTTTAACGGACTAGGAACCAAGGGTGTTATGCAAGCACCTTTTTTAGCAAAAATATTAACCGATCATATGGAAAGAAATATTGCCATTGATAAGGAAATATCGATTGATAGATTCATTAACAAATCGTAATAAATCATGCTTTCAATCAAGCCTATAATGAAATATTCTTTAGCGATAATTTTTAGCTTGATAGTTCAGCTTTTGAGTGGTCAAACCATTAACATCAAAGGTATTATTACAAACGAAAACAACAAGGCTATACTCTTTGCCAATATCAAAAACGATAAAATCAATTATAGCACAAATAATTTTGGCGCATTTACAATACGTGCTAATTGGGGCGACACTTTGCTGATAAATGCAATAAGTTATCAAAGCATCATTATTCCTATATACTTCAACACTGACACTTTACTTAGGATAGTTATGAAGCGACAAAAAGTAAATCATTTTGTTGAAAGGGAATTTGCTAATAGAGATTCGTTTGCAAGACTTGCTGTTCACAGTTTAAAAACCAATCAGTTGCTAAACAATTACGATAAAATCATTTATTGGCCCGGTAAAAAAACAGAGTTTATTATCAATCCGATACGCATACTTGGTGGTGGTATTATTCTAAATGGACTAATAAGCTCATTATGGTATAAATACTCTGACCGAGGCAAAGAAATGCAAAAAACCTTGCACCTTCTCGACCTATATAAGCAAGCAACAAAAGCTAGCGAAAGACTAAATATTGAATATATAATAAATGGTTTGAAGTGTAGCGAGGAAAAGGCAAAAAAAACACTTGAAACCTGCAAACTAAGCAACGACTTTATTATAAAAGCCAATGATTATGATTTGATAAATGCGCTGAAAGAATGCGTTGAAAACCAGTAATAAATCTATCGACTTTTACCCTTTTTAAACGAAAAATTTTTACCCAAACTAACACCATACCAACTTACATACTCACCATTTCTAATATGTGGCGAATAGGTAATTCTAAAACAAATGCCATTTCTTTCCATCACCCTAAAGCCTATAATACCAGTAGGTAAAACTTCGCTTTCGGCACTTGTCTTTGATAGTAAAGTATAACCAATTCCTACTTCAAGTTTTTCTTTACCTGCACCTAAAAGCACACTGCTGGCAAATGGAAACATAAATGTACCTTGTTCTAAAAAAATCTTATTTAGTAATTTGCCTTCAATTGGATTAAACCCAAAACCTACCCTGCCAAGCCAAGTAATATTTTCGTTTGAGTTTCTAAAAAGATACTTTTCGTAATTGATAGAATAAAAAAGTCCTGAGCCTCCAAACTCTACATACCAATTGTTTAATCCTTGTGGTGGCAAATAGCTAGATTCTTGTGCGAAAATTGGCTTCACAAAAAATAATGTAACAAAAAGTATGGTTAAATGGATTTTCATCATCAAGTTTGCAATATATTAAATGTCAAAGTTATTACATCATATTTATCGAATTATACACTTTAGTAGTATTGATGTAAGTATTTGCTCAGCGCTTCTTGCTTGGCCTTTAGCTAAAGAGTTTTGCCCACAATCAACCTGGGTTATAATCTTAGCTATAAGTGTTCAGATAATTTATTTTACAGACCATATACTTGATACCTTTCGTAGAAAAACAAAAATATTATCACCCCGACATCAATTTGTAAAGGATTATCTAAAAACAATTTTCACTACTATCATCTTACTTGTTTTAATAAATATCTATTTATGTGCACAGTTCTTAAACATAAGTACCATTTTGGCGGGTGTAGGGTTGTGTGGGATGGTGGGTTTATATTTTTTAAATAGTACAATATTGAAAATAATACCAAAAGAAATTCTTACTGCCATTATTTATGCTACTGGTATTTGTTTAGTTCCCATTTACTATAACCTTCACTCGCCTTTATTATGTCCTATTATATTCATTTTTGTTTCTATTCTTATGTGTACATTAATGAATTTGATGTGCAACAATTTGTTCGAGTGGGATGAAGACATACAGAACAAGGAGTTTTCGTTAAGCATAAAAGTTGGCAAAAAAAATATACCGAAATTTCTATATTCAATTATATTCCTATTGCTTTTTACTTTTGCATTCAGTATGTGTAAGCTAAATTTCTTCTCAAGTTTATACCTTTTTTCAATTCTTCTAATTGCAATTGTTCATGTAATAGTATATCGCAACATTGATAATCCTATATTAATAAAACACCGAAGGAGCCTGCTCGAATGGAGCTTTGCTATTCCGTTTTTAGTATATGTCTTGTATTGAAATATCATACAAAAATCTCGTATTATATATTGGCTTTTTTGAGTAATGATTTAATAGATGAGTAAAGGACTCTTTTTTAATTAGCAATCCGAAGTTGCATGACTATGGCTTGATGACAGACATGGATAGTTGGACAATAATGGTGAATTATTATATTCCATTCTCTAATATTAATTTTAATTTTTTAGTTTTGTTTCTTATTTTAATAAAAGAATGAAAAATAGACAAGACATACATTTTAAATTAGCAAAATACCGATATGAATTTTTATTGGTTGCTTTGTTACTTTTAATATTTGACAAAATATTTTTTCCGAATAATGAAATTTATTTAAAATTTGTTTGGCCCTTAAATATGATCTTGATTTCTGTAGCTAGTTTTGGAATTTTTATAGAACATAATAAAGGAGTAAAAACAATTAGAAATATTTTAGGCATCATTAGTATATTGATGCCGTTTGGTTTTATATTTTTAAGTCAACATTTTTGGTTCATTCAATTTTTAACATTTTTTTTTATAGTTTATTACTGTTTCATTTTTGCAGAAGTAATGTACCAAATTACAATGACCAAAGAGGTACGCATAAATGTAATTATTGGTTCACTTTGTGGATATATGTTGATAAGTATGATTGCATTATTTTCTTATATTCTCATTGAATATAATTTTCCTAAATCTTTTCACGGTATTAGTATAGGAAATCAAGCGTTAATATACAATGAATTGTCTTATTTTAGCTTCATTACCCTTACTAGTATTGGATTTGGGGATTTATATCCGATTACAGATATGAGTAGGTTAACAGTAGCATTTTTTGGAATGATTGGACAGTTTTATATGGTGGCTGTTGTTGGAATTATTATATCAAAATTTACCTCTATAAACCAAACATAATTAACTATTTTTAATTTTAAATTATATATATGAATATTGCAATCATAGGAACAGGAAATGTTGGGGGCGCTTTAGCTACCAACTGGTCTAAAAAAGGAAATACAATTAATTTAGGTGTTCAAGACAAAAATTACTTTAAAGGTCAAGAACTTTTGAAAAATAAGAATACAAGTGTATATTCAATTAATGAAGCAGTTGCAAAATCAGATGTCATTTTGATAGCTACACCGCCCACAGCAATTTTTGAAATTATTGGCCAAATGGGTGATGTATCAGAAAAAATTATTATTGATGCGACCAATGCTGTAATGAAAAGTCCTGAACCATACAAAACAGTGTACCACGCATTAGCTGACAAAACCAATGCAGAAATTGTAAAATGTTTCAACACCACAGGTTTTGAAAATATGCTAAACCCTACATACAATGGTGAAGCCGTAGATATGTTTATGGCAGGCGATAACGAAAAAGCAAAATCAGTTGCAAGGCAATTAGCATTAGAATGTGGTTTTGACACTTGCATAGATTTTGGGAAATCGGACAAAGTGGAGTTATTAGAAAAATTTGCTCTGTCGTGGATTAACATAGCTATTATGCAAGGTCAAGGTCGAGATATAGCTTTTAAGGTTGTTCGTAGATAGTTTGTCTTTTGTATCCCTAGCAAGCAAACAAAAAAATTCCATATAAAATACGAGTTTTTGTGAGTGATGATTTGATAGATGAGTAAAGGACTCTTTTTCATTTATCAATCCTTAGAGTCGCAACCCAAAGCTTGCCTTCAGACTATGGATAGTAGGTTTTTTTCCTACTACCAATTAACACTCTAATTTTAGACTGAATATTCGTACTTATGGTATTAATGCAAAATACCATCTTTTTAGCCTCTGCCTTTGCACATATGTAGGTCGGTAGTGGTCATCTGTTTTTATCCCATCCAACCAAATACTATAAAATAAAAAAAGCCCGTATAAAGTACGGGCTTTTCTGAGTTCCAATCAACAAATAATTATTTTTCAGCTAAATATTTTGAAGTAATTTGTAATGGTAATTGTTCTTCTTCGTCAATCATCAATTCAACATATCCTGTTTCAGATGTTATTAATATTTCGTTAGCAGTGGCAGGAGATAGAATGATGAATTTACTTGGAATTGAATCTAACTGACTCAAATCAAACATAACAGAACCACTATCCGTATTAGCTGACAATAGTATTTTATACGACTCGTCCATCAACTGAATGGGCAAACCCAAATCACTATAATCAGTAGGCGATTTATTATTGGCAGGTAGCACTTTTACGGTAAGTAATTTGCTAATGGCATTACTTGTTTTTTTATCAATGGTTCTAGTTCTTGTTCTTATGTTTCCAGTGTCAGTATATAATGTGCTTTTCATTACATCAACAAATGATATCTCATTGTTAATAAACAAAAACATTGAACCATACATGGCTATTAGGTATTTTAATAGGAATTTCATAATGTGTTTTATTTCCAAAACACAATATCCAAGTTTAGACCAAACTACCAATGCTTTAAATTTCAGCGCATTACAAAAGTTAGGAAAAACTAAAAAGTTTCATTATGAAACTAAATACCTATTTTAATCCACTTGTAACATA
The DNA here is from genome assembly GCA_903907885.1 of uncultured Bacteroidota bacterium. Lineage (GTDB taxonomy): Bacteria > Bacteroidota > Bacteroidia > UKL13-3 > UKL13-3 > RGVD01. The sequence continues at coordinate 10,643 of CAIVPY010000436.1, read as the reverse complement.
AGACCTTTCAAATATTCACCCTCAGGATGGTAAATATTTATGGGATGATCTTCGGGTTGGCTCAATTGTTTTATGATTCTTACATTTCGCTTGGCATCGGAAGCTGCCGAGAAAACAATTTTACGAAACAAGTCTTTATCAATATGCTGCGAACAGCTAAAAGTAAACACCAATCCGCCTGGAGCCACTTTTTTTATCCCTAATAAATTAAGGTTTTTATATCCACGTGCAGCATTATCAACCGCTTTGGCCGATTTGGCAAAGGCAGGTGGGTCTAATATAATAACATCATAATCGGTATCACACGTTTTCAGAAAATCAAAACAATCAACTACAAAACTTTGATGAGATTCTTTTTTATTAATAATACCAATATTTTGTTCGCAAAGTTGTATGGCATCTTTCGAGCTATCAACAGAATGCACCAAAGAAGCACCTCCTTCAAGCGCATATAAACTAAAACCTCCACTGTACGAAAAGGTGTTAAGCACCTTCTTTCCCTTGCTATATTCACCTACTAATTTTCGATTTTCTCTTTGGTCGATAAAAAAACCTGTCTTTTGTCCATTCTCTACATCAACCGCAAAGTTAACACCATGCTCAGTTGCTATTACTTGATGTTGGGGCCTTGCATCTATCCAATTATTGCCTCCCAAAACACCTTCTAACAATTGGGTATTTTGTTTTGTTTTTAGGTATATGTATTTAAACCCTAACTCATTTAATGCTTTATAAATATAGGGTGCAATCAATTCAATTCCTTTTATTAAAACCTGAACCACAGCCACCTCATTATAAACATCAACTATCAATCCTGGGAAAAAATCTCCTTCGGCACATATCAACCTATAGATATTGGTGGTATCAAAATTAATAACCCTTGTTCTAAGACTGTACGCATTGGCAATTTTGTTTTTCCAATAGTTAAAATCTAGTATTTCATCCTCTTTGTCGAAACTAAACAAGCGACAAGTAATCTGACTATTGGGCGAAAAAAAACCGAAACCTAAATGCTCGTTAGCATTTGAAACCACTTGCACAATTTCACCATTGTTGGCTTGTGGCATTTGCTTAACCGCTCCCGAAAATATCCATGGATGGCGGTTGATGATGGAACGCTCGCGACCACTTTTTAAAACTATTTTATTCAATTCTTATCTTTTTGTGGCAAATATGTTACTTTTCTATCGAAGTATGTTGGAAACATTTTATTTTATTGCGACATGAAATGGTCTTGGCTAATTTGTTTATTTCTATTACTAATTTGTAGCAATGCATTTCGTGCTAATGGTCAATCTGAAAAAATTTTTATTAAAGGCTTTGTAATAGGTGCTGATACTAATAATACCATACCTCTTGCCAATATCATGAACAAAAATACTGGGGATAGATATATAAGCAACCGATATGGTGCTTTTGGTATCAATGTAGGAAAATACGACACCTTAATATTTTCGGTAATTGCTTATCAAACTCAGGAATTGGCTGTAATTAAATATGCAAATATGGATAAGGAAATTCCGATAAAAGTAAGACTTAGACCAATATCTTATCGATTAAAAGATGTAAACATAAATGCAAACAAACGCAGACAAGATAGTATGGCCCGCAAAGCAGCCATTCGACTTAAAACAGACCCTTTACTTAATGATTATTCCCATATTCAGAGTTGGATTAGTGGCAGTACTGGTTCTCCCCTTTCAAGTTTATTTGCAGCTAGCAACAAACAACTTCAAGAGTATGAAAAGTTGCAACACTTGATAGAATTATACCGGGAGCAGCAAGCCGTAGATGAAAGATATACAAACGACATTATTAAAAGAGCAACGGGGATTGATGATAAACTCATTTTTGAATACAAACGATTTTGCAACCTGCCTAACTATTTCATACTAAACTCAAATGACTATGACTTAGTGCTAGCCATCAGAAATTGCTATGAAGAATATCTTACTAGTAAAGGCTCGCAAAGGAGATTTAGAAGAGGTGGAGATAATTGATAATACGTATTGGCATAAGGAATTCTTTTTGCTACAACCGATATAACATGGCAAATATTATCCTTGCTTCTGATTTCACTAAATCGGGTTTCCAACTTTGGTCCAATGGTGATGTAGTTAACCCAGTTTGAGAAGTAACCCCTCCTTTACCTGCAAAATAGGGCACACTCGATTCTCTGTATACGAATTCAGCCCTGAAGGTCATGTTTTGGGTGGGCATAAAATCTATATTGGTTGAACAATCCCAGCCATTGAATTTCTCACCAGCATTAGTATTAAAAGGAAATGCACCTGCTTGTTGCGTTGGATTAGCAGGGTTAGGCAAGGGACTTGCTTGACCTGTAGGATAAAGCACAAGATAACGACCAGGATTGGTCATCATCCCCCCTCCTATTGTCCATGCCATTTTGTTTTTAGCAAACCATATCCTATTATAAAACATTAAGCTGGCAAAGTATTGAGCAAATCCATTAATACTATCTCCTGCATTAAAATTATTAAATCCATTTACACCAGCACCGTTTTCGTAACCAATGTCACCTGTTAAAGAAAAGGCCATTTTGGTAATACCTTTCTTTGCAGGGTTGTTATAATACCTCATCAAAATACTGTTATCGGAATGGAACCTTGTTCTACTTGGAATACCACCTTTTAAAGGATCTACAGCATCCGTTCCATAATAATTATTACTAATCAATTTCAAATTGCTATTGTTAGACATGTAAGTAATGCTTCCACCAAATCCCGGCATGCTGTTAAACTTGCCATAGCTCTGCCAGCCATTAATAACCCAAGGCTCAATTTTTAAATTTTTGGTTGGGAAAATCTGAATGCGTATACCATTAAAAAACCATGGAGTATTGTCAGAGGTGAAAGATGCTTGATATTCCCAATTTTCAGCTTGATAAAATGAGTTTAATCCAAGATAAGACATAAACAAACCTGCATCTACATTAATACCATACCATTTATTAAAATGATAACCTGCATAGGCTTCACTTAAATAACGATATACATTATTTAATTCATATTGCCCACGATACACACTGAAATCGTTACGTGGAATTAAAGTAGAACGAGTTCCAAACTGTGTCATTATTCGAGCTCGGGTGTTATTATAATTTAAATCACCACCAAAATGTACAGCCGACAATTGAACTTCGTTGTTTCGAGCCAAAGCTGTAGAACCCACCACTGTGTTATCATTCGGTTGGTTAAGCGAATAGGTGTAATTGGCATCAATAAAAACACTTGGTGTAAAGTATTTCATGTCTTTAAAAATGGATGAATCTCTTCTATCATTTCCATTTTGCCAAGTAGCATCAATACCCTCAAAACCCTCACCTTTCTGCTGGGAATAAAGGGGATGAGCAAAAGCTAGAAAGGCAACAAACAAAAAACTAAGCAGTAATTTGTAGTACATTTTTATCATATTAGTTAAGCTAAATAAGTCGGATGCAAACCAAATGAATTATAGCGAAATAAATACAAAAACATAAAAAATAATTTATGTTTTTATTCATAATAAACTGTCACCGATCAGTGTAATTTGCCAAATATTTATATGCTGGGATCACAGTACTCAAACAGCAACCAATGGCAATAATTAAGTTGGCAGGCTTCAATCAAGTAAGCATTATTAATTTCTACATTATCATTTATGCCAAAAACACCGAATCCGCCATTAACAATGATTGGTTGAAATTCTCCTTGTTTAATCCAGTATCTAAATTTATTTCATCAAAATATTGAAGCATTTTTTCGGTAGGCATATTTCCAGTTAAATCATCTGCTGCCATAGGGCAACCCCCAAATCCTTTTATTGCTCCATCAAACCTTGAGCAACCACTGGTATAGGCTGCTTCTACTTTTTCTCTCCAAGTGTCGGGTGTGGTGTGTAAATGTGCCCCAAATTCGATATGTGGAAGTGAAGGAATAAGGCTTTTAAATAAATATGAAATTGTTTCAGGATTGGCAACACCAATGGTATCACTCAACGATATAATTTTCACCCCCAATTGATTCATTTTATTTACCCATTTCTCAACTATGTCAACATTCCAAACATCGCCATAAGGATTGCCAAAACCCATAGATATATATATAACCAAGTCTTTGTTATTTTTAACACACAAATTCTGAATAGCTTCCACATTCAACAAACTATCTGCCATACTGCTATTTGTGTTTCGTTGCTGAAAAGTTTCACTGATTGAAAAAGGAAAACCAAGGTATTTAATTTGGCTATGTTGACAAGCATTCTCTGCTCCTCTAACATTCGCAATAATAGCTAAAAGCTTACTTTTGGTATGATTCAAATCAAGATTTGCCAGCACTTCAGCCGTATCCAGCAATTGAGGGATTGCCTTTGCAGATACAAAACTCCCAAAATCAATAGTATCAAAACCAATTGAAAGTAAACCATTTATATAATCAATTTTTGTTTGAGTGGGTATAAAATGATGCAGACCTTGCATGGCATCACGAGGGCATTCAATCAGTTTTAAAGTCATTTTTTAATTGCAATTATTTAACGCTGCTAAATTAGAAGCATTTTTTTATCTTTGAAGTCCTTTTAAAAAAAAACGTATAACTAATTTTATTTAACCAACATGTCTGAACTAAATGATGATGTAACTACTACACCTGAAATTACAAGCGAAATTTCGCCTGTAGAGCAGAACCCAACTTTAGCAACCGAAACCGCTGAAATAGTAGAACCAACAAGTATCCATGAGCCAACTGCACTGGATGAAAACAACACCACCACTTCAACGAACGAAATAGTTGAAACATTACACAAAACATTTGAAGCACCAGTTGCTGAAAATGATGCAAAAATTGAAACAACTGATGTGCTTGAAACTGCTAATCAACCTATTGCAGAAACAAAAATCGAAACAGAAAACAGTGCTACAAATGATGCTATTGACCACCTAGAAATAAGTGATGAAGAGCACGAATTGGTTGTTGAAGAATTGCCTGATTTTAACCACTTAGGCAAAGATGAACTGCTAGCTACAGCATTGCTTGCTGCACAAGAAAAAGAGGTAAACGAAGCCATTCAAATTTTAAAAGTAATTCGCCCACAGCTTGAAGCTGCGCTTAACGAAGAAGAAGCACAAGATTTGCATAAATTTGTTGAAGAAGGTGGAGAAAAAGACGATTTTGAATGGAAACAAGGTGACAAATTTCGTGAACAATTCAACAAAGCTTTTAAAGAATTAAAAGAAAAAAAGCATGCAATAAAGCAAGCACAAGAAGCTGAAAAGGTTAAAAATTTGGCTGCAAAAAATGCTATTTTAGACCAAATAAAACAGCTAAACGTTAATGAAGGAACGATGGAAAGTTTGAAAAAACTGAAAGAGTTGCAAAATGAGTGGAAACGCATTAAACATGTGCCAGCAGAAAACGTTGAGAGTATATATGAAAGCTACAGAGTACAAAACGAAATTTTCTATGATAAATTCCGTATCAACATTGAGTTAATACAGTTAGACAGAGAAAAGAACTTAGATCATAAAATAGATTTATGCAAAAAAGTAAGTGAACTATCGACTGAAACCAGTTTAAAGAAAGCACTAATTTCTGTAAAAAAATACCAAGAAGATTGGAAAAACATTGGACCCGTTCCCAAAGAAGCTAACGATGACATCTGGACTAGATTTAAAGCTGAGGTAGATAAGGTATATACTTTCATCAAATCCGAAAGCGAAAAAATGGAAGGTGTTAGACAAGAAAATCTAACTGGCAAACAAAGTATTTTAGATAAAGCAAAAGAACTTGAAAATTTTACCACAAACCGCATAAAAGACTGGTTAGAAAAAACAGAATATGCTAACCAATTGATGGAAGAATGGAAAAAAATTGGTCATGTTCCCTTAGGTGTTCGTGAACAGATTTGGAACGATTTCAGAACAGCTAGGAACAATTTTTTCAACAATAAAAACAACTATTTCAAAACTCTTAATCACGAACGTAATCAGAATCTAAAACTGAAAACCGACATGTGCGAAAAAGCAGAAGAAATTTCGACTAATCCGATTGACTGGGCTAAACAAACAGAAGAGTTAAAAGGTTTGCAAGAAAAATGGAAAACTGTAGGACAGGTTGGCGACAAAATGAATGATGCAATATGGAAACGCTTTCGCTCAGCTTGTGATGCTTTCTTTGCAAAAAAAGCAGAACGATATGCTTCTGTTATTGATGAGCAAAAACAAAATCTTGACTTAAAACAAAATCTAATAGCTAAATTGGAAGTATTAGCTTCTCAAGAAGATGTTCCAAATGTGTTTGCTGAATTGAAAATCATACAAGACGAATGGAACAATATTGGTTATGTACCTAACGCTCACAAAAACGAAATATTCAAAAAATACAATGATTTGTTGGACAAACTGTATGGTAAATATCGACAGCTAAACAAAGATATGCGTAGCGAAAAAGAACGTCAGCAGTTTTATGATATTGCTTCGTCTCCTAATGGAACTCATCGTATTCAAAGAGAAGAAAAAATTCTAATTGAACGAATCAAAGGCATGAAAGGCGATATTGATACATGGGAAAATAACTTAGGTTTCTTTAAGCCAGGTAATTCGAAAAATGTAATGGCTGAACAAATTCAAGATAAAATTGCCATTGCCAATAAGCATGTAAAAGAACTTGAAGAAAAGCTAAAAACTTTTCGTAGCATAAAAAATAAAAGTGAAGTAGAAGCATAATCCAACATATTTTTCAATTAAAACGCAGAGTCAATAAACTCTGCGTTTTTCATTATTTAATGAACACACACTATCTTAAAAAAATATTTTTACACTATTTTCAAGCAACATTCATTGATTTGTTGCACTCTCCTTTTATTTTCAAACTATATCAAACTTGTATAAAGAAACAAAAGTGCAATGAGGCTTTTGCTGAAATAGAAAAACTAAGACAAGACCTGATAAATGACTACACTCAAATTCAATTTACCGAAATAGGTGCAGGCTCAAATTTTGTAGTAAAAAAAAAATTAAGCATTGCCAGCATTACCAAACATCATGCTAAACCTAAACGCATTGCCGAAATACTTCATTATATAGCCAAAAATAACCAATGTAGTTACAGTATAGAATTAGGCACATCGCTAGGTATATCTACTGCTTACCTAGCCTTGGCTCATAAAGAGCGCTCTTTGTTAAGCGATATTTTATTGACAAGCATTGAAGGAAACAAATCAGTTATTGAAAAAGCCCAATCAAACCTAATCAAATTGCAATTGGATGGCTACGTTAATTTGGTAGAAGGCAATTTTGATTCAGTATTAGAAGATGTAATCAAATATTATCCTCAACTCGACTTAGCCTTTATTGACGGCAACCACAAGAAAGACGCTACTCTCAACTATTTCAAAAAAATGCTTCCATTAGCACATAACAATTCGGTATTTATTTTTGATGATATATACTGGAGCAAAGGTATGACAGAGGCTTGGGAAGAAATAAAATCACATCCAAAAGTAACAGTAACTGTTGATTTGTTTTTTATTGGGTTAGTCTTTTTTAGAAAAGAACAAGTAAAACAAGATTTCAAACTAAGGGTAAAATAATTTTTTTACCCACATCCATTAGACTTATAAGTAGATAAAATTTAGCATTTCATATAAGGCAATATGCCTAATAAATTGTACTATTGCGGCTCAAAAAATATAAAATTTTGACATTAATTAAATCAATTTCAGGTATTAGAGGTACAATAGGTGGTAAAGCAGGCGATGCTTTAACACCTATTGATGTTGTAAAATTTACAGCCGCATATGGCAGTATGATTAAAGGCGACAGCGCTGATTGTAAAGTAATTGTAGGGCGTGATGCCCGTATCAGTGGCGATATGGTTAACCGTTTGGTTTGTGGTACACTTTCGGGATTAGGAATTAACGTAATCGACCTAGGCTTATCTACAACTCCTACTGTTGAAATGGCTGTGGTAATGGAAAAAGCGCAAGGTGGAATTATCCTAACAGCTAGCCACAACCCAAAACAATGGAATGCCCTTAAATTATTAAACGAAAAAGGTGAATTCATTAGTGATGAAGTTGGAAAACAAATGCTTGCCATTGCCGAAAGTGGTGAAATTCAATTTGCTGATGTTGACAAATTAGGTAGCATTATCGAAAACAAAGATTATATCAGAAAGCATATCGACAAGATATTAAAAATAAAATTGGTGGATGTAGAAGCCATCAAAGCCAAAAAATTTAAAATCGTGGTAGATGCCGTTAACTCTACTGGTGGTATTGCTATTCCTATGTTACTTAGAGCACTAGGTGTGGATGATATTGTAGAAATATTCTGTACCCCTGATGGCAAATTCCCTCATAACCCAGAACCTCTACCTGAAAACTTAACTGCTATTTCTAACGAAGTAATTAGACATAAAGCAGATTTGGGTATTGTAGTTGACCCTGATGTTGACCGACTAGCACTTGTAAACGAAGATGGAACCATGTTTGGTGAAGAATATACATTGGTAGCTGTTGCCGACTATGTATTAAAAAATGTAAGCGATGAAACACTTAAAAAATTTAACTTTAAGAAAAATACAGTTTCAAATCTCTCATCTACCAGAGCTTTACGTGATGTAACAGACACTCACAAAGGATTATACAGTGCCAGTGCGGTTGGCGAAGTAAACGTGGTGAAATTGATGAAAGAAACCCATGCTGTTATTGGTGGTGAAGGCAATGGAGGTATTATTTTTCCAGAGTTACATTATGGAAGAGATGCTATGATGGGTATAGCTTTATTCTTAACCCATTTGGCTAAAAGCGATAAACTTTGTTCTATCCTTCGCTCAAGCTACCCTGATTACACCATTGCAAAAAAGAAAATTGATTTAGATGACAATATCAATATTGATGAACTTTTAGAGGGTGTAAAAGAGAAATACAAAAAACAGCCCATCAATACGGTTGATGGTGTTAAAATTGAATTTGACAATGAGTGGGTTCACCTTCGTAGGAGCAATACCGAAGCCATTATCCGTATTTATGCTGAAAGCAAAAGTGAAGCAACTGCTAACCACCTTGCTGAAAAAATTATTATGGACATGAAACATATTATTAAAGGCTAAACCAGCTACTAGCTGTTTGCTTCTAACATAGAATTAAATCTATAATAACTAACGGCTAGTTTCCAGAGGCTTAATACTAACAACAATAATCTAAAATAATAAAGCATGCAGTGTGGAATCGTAGGCTTACCTAATGTAGGCAAATCAACCTTATTTAATTGTTTGAGCAATGCAAAAGCACAAGCAGCAAATTTTCCTTTTTGTACCATTGAGCCTAACATAGGTGTTATCACAGTGCCCGATGAGCGCTTAAATGTGCTTGAAGGTTTCGTTAAACCTAACAAAGTAGTGCCTACTACAATTGAGATAGTAGATATAGCGGGATTGGTAAAAGGAGCCAGCCGTGGAGAAGGTTTGGGAAATCAATTTTTGGCAAATATTAGAAATACAGATGCTATCATACATGTTTTGCGTTGTTTTGATGATGACAATGTTATTCACGTAGATGGGTCAGTTAACCCAATTAGAGATAAAGAAATTATTGATACCGAATTACAATTAAAAGACCTTGACTCTGTTGAAAAGAAATTACAAAAAGTAGCTCGTGCTGCAAAAACAGGAGATAAAGACGCTAAAAAAGCCGAAGAAGCTTTGCTTAAATACAAAGCTCTTTTGGATGATGGCAAATCAGTAAGAGGTGCTGATGTTACTAACGAAGAAAAAGAACATATAGCCGATTTGTTTTTATTAACTTCTAAGCCAGTCATGTATGTATGTAATGTTGATGAAGCATCCGTTGTAAATGGAAACAAATACGTTGACATGGTAAAAGACTATGTAGCTAATGAAAATGCTGAGGTATTAATCATCAGTGCTGCCATCGAGAGTGAAATATCTGGCTTAGATAGCTATGAAGATAGAATGGCTTTTTTAAATGATTTAGGACTTAATCAAAGTGGTGTGGCTAAATTGATAACTGCCTCGTACAAATTGCTTAATTTGATTACTTATTTTACGGTTGGGGTGCAAGAAGTGCGTGCTTGGACAATAGATAATGGTTTTAAAGCTCCACAGGCAGCAGGTGTTATACATACGGATTTTGAACGAGGCTTTATTAAAGCTGATGTAATAGCATATGAAGAATTTAAAAAATATGGCTCAGAAAGTGCGTGCCGCGAGGCCGGTGCTTTGAGAATGGAAGGCAAAGAATACCTTGTAAAAGATGGCGATTTGATGCACTTTAAGTTTAATGTATAAAGCCATAATATTTTATTCTTATTGAAAATCACTTTCATAAATATAAAATACATAAAAAAACAGTATAGGACTTGCACTTATAATGTATAAACTTATATTTGCACTCCGTTTGCGAAAGTAGCTCAGTTGGTAGAGCGCAACCTTGCCAAGGTTGAGGTCGCGAGTTCGAGCCTCGTCTTTCGCTCCATTAAGTTATTTGTTATTGTTATTTGTTTTATAACAACGAATATTCAACAACAAATAACTTTTTTAATTTTTGCCCGGGTGGTGGAATTGGTAGACACGCAGGACTTAAAATCCTGTATCCTTTAAAGATGTGCGGGTTCAAGTCCCGCC
>CAIVPY010000435.1 GCA_903907885.1 uncultured Bacteroidota bacterium | reverse complement strand
GATATAGATACTAGAGCTTACTTTACAGCAGCTACAATGATTATAGCTGTTCCAACGGGTATAAAAATATTTAGCTGGCTTGCTACTATGTGGGGCGGTTCAATACATTTAAAAACTCCTATGGTTTTTGCTATTGGTTTTATTTGTTTGTTTACTATTGGGGGGTTGTCTGGTATAATGCTTTCAAATGGAGCTTTAGATATTGCATTTCATGATACTTATTATGTTGTAGCTCATTTCCATTATGTTTTATCCATGGGTGCTGTTTTTGGAATGTTTGCTGGTTTCTATTATTGGGTTGGTAAAATGACAGGTTTTCAGTATCCTGAAAATTTAGGTATAATACATTTTTGGTGTACTTTTCTAGGGGTTAATCTTACTTTCTTCCCCCAACATTTTTTAGGTTTATCTGGTATGCCAAGAAGAATTCCTGATTATCCAGATGCTTACATAGGTTGGAACTATATTTCGTCCTTTGGTAGTTATGCTTCTGTTTTTAGTATTTTTTTATTTTTTGTTGTTATATACGAAACACTTACAAATTTAGATAGTTGTCCTGTGAATCCTTGGTCTTTTGAAAATAATAACGAGTTACAGAATAATTTTGTTTACACGTTAGAATGGACTGTTGGATCACCTCCTGCTTTTCACACTTTTTATGAAGTTCCTCTTATAAAAGATACTGTTTTAACTAAAATAAAATAATACTTTCATTTTTTATCTTTTTTATTATATTGTTTGTATTATAGCTAGACAAGGTTATATTTCCTAAAAGTAGACCTTTTTAAGGTTATACTTTCCTTAAAAAGAGAGAGGGTTCTTTTACTTTTGCTCAATCTAAAGAGGTTTTTTTTATCTTTTTGAAAGTAAAGCGGGTCTCCTTCAAAACGAAAGATTCTGAAATCAACTCATGTAATAAGTACTCTTATTATTATACTATATAAAATAAACAACTTTTTATGTCTTCTACAAGTTTACGTGTATTAAATAGACCTATTATTAATTTATTAAATGATCATCTTATAGATTACCCGACGCCTGTGAATATTAACTATTTTTGGAATTTTGGATCTATGGCTGGTATTTTTCTCGTTGTTCAAATAATAACAGGAATTTTTTTAGCTATGCACTATACTCCCCACGTTGACTTAGCTTTTTTGAGTGTGGAGCACATTATGAGGGACGTTAATAATGGTTGGTTATTACGCTATTTGCACGCTAATGGCGCAAGTATGTTTTTTGCTGTTGTTTATATACACGTCGCTAGAGGTATTTACTACGGCTCTTACCAAAAACCTAGAGGTTTTGTGTGGTTTTTTGGTGTTGTTATACTAATACTAATGATGGCTACTGCTTTTATGGGCTATGTTCTACCCTGGGGTCAGATGAGTTTTTGGGCTGCTACTGTAATAACAAATCTATTTTCTGCTTTTCCTATAGTAGGCGAACCTATTGTTGCTTGGCTTTGGGGTGGTTTTTCAGTAGACAATGCTACTTTAAACCGATTTTTCAGTTTTCATTATTTGCTACCTTTTTTAATTGTTGGTGTTGTTTTAGCACATTTAGCAGTACTCCACCAAAATGGTTCAAATAATCCTCTTGGTGTGTACTCAGGGATTGATAAGATACCTTTTTACCCTTATTTTATTATCAAAGATCTTTTTAGTTGGGTTGTAGCTTTTGTTTTTTATTTTGGTTTTGTATTTTTTGCACCTAATTATTTAGGCCATACCGACAATTATATTGAAGCTAATGCTATGGTTACACCAGCACACATAGTACCAGAATGGTATTTTCTTCCCTTCTATGCTATTTTACGTTCTATACCCCATAAGTTAGGTGGTGTTATTGCTATGTTTGCCGCACTAGTTGTGTTATTCTTACTTCCTTATCTAAATACTTCTGAAATTAGAAGTTCTTCTTTCCGCCCCATACACAAACAATTTTTCTGGTTACTTGTATTAGACTATTTTGTTTTAGGTTGGAT
>CAIVPY010000434.1 GCA_903907885.1 uncultured Bacteroidota bacterium | reverse complement strand
ATAGTTACTGCTGTAATCTCCTTTATAGCCTGTTTTTGTATTAAATAAATAAGTGTCTCGGTAGTCTAACTTAAAAATATTGTTATATATCTCACCTCCATCGGCATTAAATTGTATGATACCTAATTCTGGCATGTTAAAAACATTATTTCTGATTATTGAAGAATTTAACACGTTAGGGGTTTCAAAATGACTTTCAATGCCTGTCCTTTCATCATCAAACAACCCATTCACTTGGCTGCCATTCCTTTTATCAATTCCTTCCATTATTTTCATTGAAGCATCTGACATATAGATTGCAGTACCTCTATCCTCTTTTATACTGGGTATATTTGTATCGTCAAAATAGTAATACTCTATTTTAGAAGCAGAAGCAGCTATCACATTTTTAAATGTACAACCTTTTACCCTAACACCTTTTGTATCCCAATTGGTAAACTGGCACTTTCGCTTAGTTTTATTAGCATCTCTAATTTCATTACCTTCAAAAGTACATAAAACAAATTGGCTTGCATTGTCGTATTCAACACCGCCAACATCTGGTCTGTGATAACTCATTATTTGTATATCACGCAAATTGTTTCTAAATAAAGAGTTAAAAGCCTCTATAATACCCCCACCTGTTTTGCTCCAGTTAATATTATTGGTTGCATCTAATCCGTATGTACTTATACCATTAACTGCATCTTGTACTATTGCATTATTAGTTAAATATATATGTCCTTGGTTGCTTTGAGGCACTTGGTTTAGGCTTGGGTTACCCTCCACACAAACGCCTTGCCATCTGCCACAAGCACTAAATAGCTTACCACCATCTACTTCAACTTTAGCACTTGGATTAATGCTTAGTTTGATTCCTTCAGCAAAAGAAACTTGACCTTTAATCGTTAGCGTTACATTTGGATCAACGACAACATCGTTGCTAAATGAACGGAAAGTATTCTTTTCCCAAGTCTGGTCATGTGTTACGTGATAAACAGTGTTTGTTTTAAGGGCATCAGTTTCCCAAATTCCTCTTCCCCAAGTAGCAATTTTTAATTTACCAGTACAATTATTTATTTCAATACCAGTAACAATTGTAGGTACAAGGTTGGTACTATAGCATTGCCATTCAAGGATTGTTTTATTATAGACATATAATCCAACGTCTGTTCCTGCATAAATAATATCATCAGAACCCTCCTGATATTTCAAACAAGTAACAGGAAAAGGAGGAAGTCCTTTTGAAATATCTACCCATGTATTTCCAGCATTTTTACTTTCGTAGACTCTTTTATCATTATTGGGAGTTTCGTTTACATATCCGCTAAAAGAAACATATAAGTGTTTTTCATCGGATGGGTCTACCTCAATACTCGTTATTTGAAAATAATTAAATAAATTAATATTTATACCACCCAAATTTGGAGTTATATCTTCTATTGTTGAACCACCATCAGTACTTCTATAGAATTTTTTCTGTACAGGATGGCTTTGCCATAAAATATCACTGTAAGCAAAATAAATATAATTAGAATTACTTTTAGAAATAGCCAATGCTTTGATATTTCTAGTATAAGTTTCATCAGAAATTGGATTTGGGCTAGGAATAAATATACTCCAGTTATTTGTTGTAGAATTGAATTGATGTATGTTTCTAATACCAACAATTAATTTATCATTATCATTTGGCAATAAAAGCATTGGCATTGGCACCAATACAAGAAATTCACCCCCTTCTACATAAAAGTCTTTTGAACCTATTAGTGCTGATGCTCCCAAACTTGATATTAATACCGAACTATTGCTTTGTGCGTATACCTTATTGGGATTACAATTATTTACAACACACACACCCCCATCTCCAAACGTATTTTCATATGCAGTAAATGAATTTCCTGCTTTTTCCATAGTGTGATTATCTTGTGTTCCGCCCAATACATCATTCTTTCTCATACTTTCAGATTCAAAATCGTCAAACCCATGGAATTGAGTTATTGTAAGACCTTTTCCATTTAGATTTGTCCAACTTGTAGCACTATTTATTGATTTAGCGATACCTCCATCATGCCCCGCAAGCAGAATATCTCCACTTATGCTTGATAGAATCTGCAGTGCCCTTATATCACCATGTGTACTACTACCATTGAATGGGCTATACGACCAAGCTTCACTATAACTATTCCAGCCATCATCAGATTTGTATATTTCATTACCTCCCAAATATATCCGGTTTGTATTTAAGTTTGAAATTTCAAATTCAAATCTATTATGATTTAATGCTTTGTTAGGATTAATATATAATGGAATACCAACATCGTACCATGTTGCACCATTATTGT
>CAIVPY010000433.1 GCA_903907885.1 uncultured Bacteroidota bacterium | reverse complement strand
GCTTCAACTGCTTTTCCCATTTGTTTTCCGGTGAAAAGCATAGCAGGCATCATTTTATCTGCATTGTCGCTTTTCATAACTTGCCATGTAAAGCCAAACTTGTCTTGAAGCCAACCATATTGCTCACTCCAAGGGTATTTGTCCATAGCCATAAGTATGGTAGCACCAACTGATAAACCATTCCAAATCCTATCGCATTCCTCTATTGAGGTGCAATGTAAAAACATAGAAATAGAAGGATTCATTTTAAACATAGGGCTACCATTTATACCCATTATTTTCTTTCCATTTATTTCAAACATTACCACCATAGGCGTGTCTGAAATTATTCTTGATTGATGAAATATAGAACAGTAAAAATCTGCAGCAGCCAAAGCTTGACCATCAAACCAAAGGCATGGATATATTTCGTTAGTCATTTTATTAATATCTAATGAGTTTAAGTATGTATTGGCTATATATTACTAACTTAATTGGTTATTTCAGCTTTCATTTTTTCGATAGATGTGAGGTAAATAATGGCAAATTTTCTATCCTTCATATATTCAGTAAGCTTCGGTTGCCATATTTCAGCTTGCTCTGTTAGTTTAATCATCTTCAGATTATTTTCCATATCATCCCTATCTGTGTTTTGAATTTTAATGACATTCACATATTCATCCATCCATTTGCCATATTCAATCATAAAGTCTTGTTGTTCTGGATTTAATTTCAAGATTTCATTTTTGTCAATATAACCAGCCATTACACTATTGCTTATCATACTAGCACCCGCACTTAGTCCTAAAAATTGTAGAAATTTTCTACGTGTCGATTGTTTTTCAGTCATTTTACTTTTTATTGTTCGGAAACGAATATAAACCTAGAATTCACAATTGGAAAAATAATCGTATTTTAAATATTGAAATCTTAGTGTTCAGAAATGCAAATTTACAAAGCATATACTAAATGACACCAACCTTAGATTGAAAAAAATACAGCAAAAATTAGAAAACAATTCAAGGCAAATCCTGTTTCGAGTGGAGTCGAAATTTGGTTTCGACTCCACTTCTATTGAATTGTTTCAGTTATAAGAAAACTATCGACCTAGTTAGTCTAATTAAAATAGTATGACACTGTTTCTTTTACTTTATTAGCAATATCAAAACAATTTCTCACATGCTCAATATCCATACAATATGCTTTTTCGCCTTGCAATTTTATTGGATGACATCTCATGCTAGTGAAATCTAGTTTTGAAAATTTTGCATCCAATTGACAACACATGGCATGCAAGGTTTCAAGATCAGAAATTGCAGAAATATTTTTACCTTTTAACAGCAAATATGCAGTTAACATATCTATAATTATTCCTCTTGTTTGATGACAAACCGAAGTTGTCATCACATCTTCTTCAGGGCGATTTAACTCCTGATTTACAAATTCGAGCAGGTCGGATGCCAACTGAAATGTTTGGTTTGGATTATTCATTACTTAAAGACTTTAGTTGTTTAGGAAATAAAAATTCTTCTCTAGTTAATTCACCTTTTTCAATTTGTAGAATCAACTCCTTTTGCGCCACATAATCTATATTACTCACTCCTGCCCTACTTTGCATCATGCGCCAAGCTTTTCTTCGTTCTACACAAAACAATACCATCTGACGTGACAATAGATGATACTTGGTGCTTCCGTTATCTTGGTATTCAACAGTATAAACATCAAATTCAGGAATAAATGAGCGGTGTTCTGAAATTAAAAACCTACGATGCACAATGTCGTCTTGGGTAATAAGTTTTAAAATGTTTTCTAAATTTATTTTACCAACAATATCTTTTTCATTCACTACTTTATGATGATTTCTGAAACGTGCTTCTGTAAAAGCCCAATGTGCGGGGGTATAAGTATAAGGTGTTTTAGAAACAGGGGCAATAGCCCTATGCCAATCACCTGTGTAATTTGGATTTCCTTTAATGTTTAAAGCTTCTTGAAACGATTCTCCTAATTGTGGGTTGAAAATAAATTCAGGCACTCCTCTGCTATCTCTAACATAAATAGCTTGCTGTGGACTAGCATAATCTGCTACTCCATGCTCGGGCTGACAAGTGGTGAATACTTGATAGAATGCTGTTCCTCTATAACATAAACCGTCCAAAATAGCTTTATATAACGAGCCCGAATTAGCCAAAGAAACTTGTGCTACAAATGGAGAGCCATGTCCACCAATAAAGGCTTCAGCTACCCATTTTTTCTCTGTTAGTTTACCTGAGGTAGCGACACCTATTTGGTTCATATCAAAGCCACCAGCCATAACTGACGATTCAGAATTTTGTCCTCCAGTGTTTGAATACACTTGGGTGTCTAACATTATCATTTTTACGTTTGGTCTGTTTTGCAAAACCACCTTCGACACATTCTGAAATCCAATATCACCCATACCACCATCTCCACCAACAACCCAAACTTTTGGCAACTCCATCACTTCATCATCATTCATATATGTATCCGTAAAATGAGTGTATCTAAAATATTCATTCTCTGAATATGTTTTCTCAAACCCACTTAACACCAAGTCTGTTAATCTTTCTGGGATTACCGAGCGAACTGCATGGTCGCGAATGAAACTTTCGCCCATAAGCCAACCAATAGTTGCTCCATCTTGGAATAATGAATTCATCCAAGGATATGGATGCGGATTGTTAGGAGGTGTAGAACCAAATACAGTATTACAACCAGTGTGAGCAGCCATAGCCATAGCAGCCATTCCATTTGGTGCAAGTCCTTCAATAGCCTGTAAACTAACGTGGTTTACGGCATCGGTTCGTAACACTGCCACCAATGCGTTTATAATGTCTGAATCGGTTCCTTTAAAATTTTCAGCAATTCGTTTGTCTGTTTCTTTTGAATCTTCAGTACCGTAACCCATTAAAATATGTAATACAGTTTTGCGGAACAAGGAGTATGTTTTATCATCTTTAGCTTTCAATGTTTCCATCATTTTCAATCCATTTTTTTCAAGGCTTGAAGCTTTTTCGTGCAAACGTGCAGCTTTTCGATGAAAGATAGGACGCATTAATGTTTCGGTTAATGTGGCTACTGAACGAAGTACAGATTTCTCTCCACAGCCAGCACATGCACCATCACCCGAAAGCAGGGCATTGTATTTTGATTGTAACATCAAGTGCATTTTTAATGCAGCTGCTTTTGATGTTTCAGGATTTTCCTCATCAAATATTCCTAAATATTTTTTTGGTGTATCTGAAAGTAAATTGAAAAATTCAGTGGCTGATTCCATATCTGCATGGTGCTGCTCGGTCTCTTCAACCATTTTTAATGCATTGTGACTTCCACATGCCTCAACACAAGCTGCGCAGCCTTTACACAAATCGCGTATGGCAATTGAAAACAATCCACCAGAACCAGTTTCTTTCTTTTCCATACTACTAAATAGTGCTTTTGTATTTAGATATGCTAATGGAATAATTTTCAATATAGAACCTAATTCAGCTAAGGATTGTTCTTTAATATTACTATCATTCAAATCCCTAAATGCTTGTAAGGCTAAGCTATAAAAAGTTGGAGCATTGATTTTTTCTTTAGCATTTGCATGCTCTAACATAGTAGCTCTAACAATTACCTCAACATCTGCGACACGTTTCAAAAGTGCATTCTTTGAATCTGTATCTTTAATATAGTTTCTAATAGCCGTATTTAATATGGTACGAATGTCTTGAGCTGTATTAGGCATAGCTGTATCAGGGCAAACAACCATACATTCCATACAT
>CAIVPY010000432.1 GCA_903907885.1 uncultured Bacteroidota bacterium | reverse complement strand
TTTGCTATCATTGATTTTTTCGATAGTAGCAGTCATGACTTTGATCGCCGTTAATGATTGCCCTAACTCATCATGTAAATCTTGTGCGAGGCGTTGGCGTTCATCTTCTTGAATTCTCAATGTATGTTGTGTTAGCGCATAGTTTTCTTGCTGACTGATCTCTAATCTCGAAATTAATTTATTGATGGCATTTGCAATTAAATTTATGTCATAACTCGAAAATTCGGGTAAGCGATTTTGATAATCTTTTTTTTCAAGACGCTCTAAACTTCCAACAATTAAATGAATAGCTTTTAATACACGATTAAACATAACTCGAACAACAGTAAAAACTAGCGTCATTAACAAAAGTAATAAACCCAAAAATGCCACACTTTCTTCCCAAACCTCATCAATCTCATTGATTGGATTGGCTTTAATTACCACCATTAACGCTTGTCCATCATTTGTTATTAAAGCACGCTCTATTTGTGTTGGTGAACTGCTCACTAACGCCACAAACCATAGCGGAGTATTAATAGAGACTTTATCTTGTCCTGACGTTGTTTTAAGTATTTTTCCTGCAGGATCTTTGACTTGGATGCGTAAATGCCGCGTGGCTTTTAAGGCTTGCAATTGTTTAATCCATTGCGTGCTAGCTAAAGGTTTTGATAATTCAAAGGTGATAAGTTGTTCGGCTAAATGAACTGATGATTCCATTTCATTTTGAACCGCTTCTTTAGCATGCCATAACGTGCCCACTGCGCCAATGACACATATACAGAGCGATAAAAATAAAATTCGGATATTGATTTGGTAGCACAATGTATTGATTTTCATGTGTTTTTTTAATATTAATGACGGATGGAAATTTTCTAGTTAAAATAGGGAAAAATCCCCAATTATTTTTAAAGTGTTATTGTTGATAATGATGACTTTACGTTGACGAGAATTGTTTATGAATTTATTCACTAAAATAGTATTAGGGTTTGTTTTTCCATTGAGTGTCTTTGCACACGGACCAACGCCTCAAAAAGCAGATGAAAGTATTGCTATTCAGGCGCCTGTTGAAAAAGTTTGGGCAATTATTAAACAATTTGATGGGCTTGATAAATGGCATCCTGATGTCAAAAACAGCACGGGTGAGGGTAAAAACGAATCCGGTTCGGTTCGTACAATTACGTTAAACAATGATGAGCAATTCAGTGAAGAACTTGATTTTTACAGCGAGCAGGATCATTTGTACAAGTACCGATTGAAAAAAGATAATACAGTCGCCTTGCCAATTAGTTCGCATACAACCAGTATTCAAATCAAGCAAGGTGAAAATGCAAACACCAGTGTTGTCAGTATCAAAAGTCGTTTTTATCGCGGTGACACAGGAAATACACCATCGAATGCATTAAATGATGACGCTGCCGTAAAAGCCATGACCACATTTTTTAAAAATGAACTAAGTGGACTTCAACAAAAGGTAGCGCATTAGGTATTTGCTTTTTCAAATTTAATAATGCCTTCTCTCATAGCTAGTAGCGTTAATTCGGCAACCGAGGTAACGCCTAGCTTTTCTCTAATGTTTGTTCCATGATTACAAACAGTTTTGTATGCTAGATGTAACTGTTGAGAGATTTGTTTTGTAGTGTAGCCATTAGCCAGCAATGAAAAAACATCAAATTCACGTGGTGACAATAAATGAATTTTTCCATCAATATCGTCACCCTTTATTGACGACATCGTAGCAATAATATGTTGTGCAAGTTCACTGCTGACGTAAGTGCTTCCTTGATACACTTTGTAGACGGCATTCACTAATTCCTCTGACATACAGTTTTTTGTCACATAACCTTTCGCACCTGCTTTAATGGCTCGCGTTGCGTAGAGCGGTTCACTATGAGCGCTAAACACCAATACTTTACAGTTTGAATCGCGGTTAATTAATCGTTTAATCGTTTCAAAACCACCAATTCCCGGCATAGATAAGTCCAGTAAAACCACATCGAGTTTATGTAGATCAAATAATTGACACGCCACTTCACCTCTTTCTGCTTCGTAAATTTCACCAATGTGATGAGATAAAGAAAGGTAAGTTTTGTAACCTGCTCTAACAACGGAATGATCGTCAACTAACAATATATTTATTTTATTTATCATACAACGCAATTACTCCAATTAAAGAGAGTAATCATGGAGCGTAAGTATGACTTTGACAATAAGAATTTTTCCTTTTTTTCATTTATAAGACAAAACAGGAAAATTTCCTTTGTTTTTTAGGAAACATTAAC
>CAIVPY010000431.1 GCA_903907885.1 uncultured Bacteroidota bacterium | reverse complement strand
CCACCACCGTCACACACAAAAAACAAATCAATATTGCCGCTCATATCAATCCATTCTTTTTTCTGTCTTGGACTTCCATAGGGTTTAGCCACTCCATTGCTATAAGCAACAAAATCATATTGATGGTCGGGATTTAAGCCCGCCCAACTAACCATTTCTACATTAAAAGCAAATGTTTCTCTATCATAGCCCGCTATGGGCATAATACTATCCATATCTAAGTCCCTTATCGATATCGAATCTATAATAGCTCCTTCAGCACAACTATTTAAATAAGCCTTCCCCTGCATCACTTCCAAATCAATAAATTCATCTTCGCTATTATCTTGTACTTCTTTATATAATATACTATTAGCTATGTATTTTGCCATGCCTGCGTCATACACATTGGCCGATGCTATGTTTTTTAATGTTT
Organism: uncultured Bacteroidota bacterium; assembly: GCA_903907885.1. Lineage (GTDB taxonomy): Bacteria > Bacteroidota > Bacteroidia > UKL13-3 > UKL13-3 > RGVD01. The sequence continues at coordinate 6,470 of CAIVPY010000431.1, read as the reverse complement.
GCAAATCATCATAACTATAAGTGTTCAAGGTTGGGTAATAGGTGGCAAGCATCAGCGAATATACAGTAACTAAATTGTTTTCAAAAGTGTTTTGTGGAGTAAGACCCATTAATATTTCTTTTGCCACATCAAATTCCTGTTCGCTCATTCTGTCTTCCATATTCACAAAACCCACAATAAATGCATTATTTATATTTTGCATCGTATCTTTTGAGCCCATATTCCATTCAGCTATATTGCTTTTTTGTAGGTTGTATTCATTAAGCCATTCTACATAAGGTATAATTACATTTTGGACAGTACCTGAGCTTGGACCAAAACTATGTATTGTATCTTTGCAAGGGTTTATTTCTCTTGAAAATATAATAGGAGCAACAGTATAAAGTGCACTTCGTGGATCATTATCTATACTAATAATATTACCATTTGTTAAATTTACCGAACGTGTAATAGGGTCATTAATATACTTACCGTTTGGTGCTTCTGTATCAAAAATCCATTTGTTAAAATTTTCATAGTTTGTTTTTGTAATGTTTACTATCTTGTACAACGCAACCAATAAATCGCCACCTCTAGTTTGTTGATTTATAAAGTAATTGGTTCTACCTTCTTGTTTTACTACACCATGAGTTGGTATGAATCCTAAATTTTTATTATACGTTCTAAAAATATGGTCTTCTAACCTAATTCCCCATCTACAAGCATTAAAAGTGTTACATGTATAATCTGATTTGTCCATTACCCCATTGGCATAAATGCCTACTCCATTTTTGAAAATGTTTTTATAAATCAAATCACTATTCCCTCCTAATAATCTTACACCAGCATTTAAACTCCTTAAATTTTTTGGGTCACTCACATTATTGCTCACTATATGAATGCCATCACTATTCATGCTGCGTATGCCATAATTGGTATCAGCATATAGTTTTATGGTTTTTATGTTATTTTGGTATATATCGCATTGTGGATAATCTATACCATTTAAATTTTGTGTATTTCTATCTATAGGATATACTCTTGAATATTTTAATTTATTGGGTGCACTTCCTATTAAATTGTACAAAGTAACCAAAGGCACACCCACCACATTATCTATTCTTATACCCATTTGCATTTGGCTTATATTATTATTGCTTATGAGTAACTTCTTAAAGCTAGGTCCAGTAGAGGGTTTGCTAAATTCTGTTACAACTACACTTCCTGCACCTACAGAAGTACAGTTAATATCATTAAAACCAATTGAAATTTCAGTACCTGTTCTATCTTTCTCATTAATATATTTATAAGCCCTGTTATCAAAACAACCAATGGCCTCCCAATTGCAATCGGTAAAAGTATTTTTTAACCCGATATCTGTTTCGCTGCCAATTAGCAAACTACAATTATAGTTTCTTAAATATTCAAAGGCTCTTATTTCAGTACGTTTAATTGTGTTTTGTTGCATGGTACATGAATAACCATTGTACATACCTACCGCTTGATTTACGCGATTGAAAGTATTGTTATAAATATCTACTCTTCTATTAGTTCCTATAGTAATACCACTAGCCACTTTAGTAAATAGATTTTGAGCCCAAATGCTTTTGTCGGCTTGTAGCGAAAATGAGCATCCACGCACAACCCCATTTGCTTCTTTAAAATAAACACCCGTCTGTCCATTATTAAATTTACAATTTCTTATCTCAGTATTAGCCGTATTTGAGACAAAACCACTGTTATTAATGGTGATAGATGTTAAACCCATTTGGTATGTAGGATCTCCTCTACCAACTTCGTGCAATTTCTCGTAATTATCAAATTGGCTATTTACAATATAAACGCCTCTCAAAGGGTTAAAGCTAGTATAAGGCGTGTAATTGGATGTGTAAACCGAACCATAACTATTTGAAACGTATATATGATTCTCGTTGGCTTGAAACCAAGAATAATCACCCACAAACAAATTGCAATTAAAGCCATAGACTGTAATTCCAGTATAAGCATCCAAAATTTGACTTCTTAATGTGGGTACTGGCACAATTGGCGGATATTGTGATGGCACAGCACTTGATTTGGCATACATTTCAAATCTACCGCCATTATATACCGTTACCCCCTTCCACATTGTGCCACAAGCACCTTGCAAGGCAGTATTTATCAATACTAATATAGCTCCATTTTCAACTACTATTTCAGTATTGGGCGAAAACTCAAATAAGAAATTACGAAGCACTATTGTCGCTCCACTTTTGATAGTTATTTTATTAAAAACATAAATATCTTTATTACCCACACCCCAAGGGCTACTACCTGTTGTAGCAGTTCCATCATAATCGGCAGTTCCAGTTAGATTTTTAATGTAACTAAATACTTTATCATCATATACGGTAGGGTAATTCCAACCATCTATTTGGTCTGGAAGGGTGTAAATAGAATGATCTTGAGGGTAACTAATATTAGTACCATAGATAAAAATGTCTGTTGTGTTTTTGTTGCGTAAATTATTCATATTAACACCCGTGCTTATCGAACTTGTTGTACCAACATTAATCCAATCTAAAGATGTGCCATTGCTAATATACAGTTTACCGTTCATGCCTTTTTCTATCATTGAACGTCCGTAAGCACCACTACCTGAAATATATGAAACGTTTGGTGTGGTGGTGGTATAATCCCAAATACCAACAGCCTGTGATAAAGTATTATTTGGGTTACGGTCATACCTGCTGAATACTATTTGATTTGATGCATTAAATTCCAAACCTGCAATATTGTAATCTGTACCTGTAGAACCACCATTAAAATTATACCATCTATAAGGTGCATAATTACTATTACTAATATTAACACTACCATTTGTATTAACATTAAACACCATTATGTATTGTTGGTCACTAAATGCCAATTGACTACCATTACTATTTAACTCCATTTCAGAACCACTTCCTCCAAATTCAGTTGCATATTGGGTATTAGGTATCACAAATGCGGGGTAGTAAGAATTAAAATTTATATCATCATTAATTGAATATGTATCATCAGTTGCATCAACAGTAATTCTTCGCAATACCTTGTAGGGATTACCACCTGAATTTTGATTAATGCTATAAATATGGTATTTGCCATTTATAGGCTTGCTAACTGCAATTGGGTATTCTCTTAAATTAGTTTGGCCATTACCTACCAAAATTCCATCACCCCAAGGCCCATTTGCACCGTATAAATAACTAATAGATGCCTTATTAGCAAGTACAATGTTTCCATATTGGAGAGTCGTTTTATTATATTCCAACTTTAATACACGCCCAGCTGTAATGATGTGAAATGTAGGGATACTGCATAGTATGTTTATTGGTATTATTGAAATCTCCCTTCCAAAAGTATTATTACTTACATTATAGGTAATATCATTTCCAATTACATTATTATTTGCATCGTATATTACTGTGCAGAAATTTGGACTAGTTCCTCCATAAGTATTACACTTAGTATTAACCACATAAAATAGCAGATTTCCATTTTTATCAATATATGAATTTGTAGCTATTACATCATCATCGGTTAACGGGCTTAAAGTTGTTGGATCAACTGGTCGCAAACCATTGTTTGATGTGGTAGGGCTACTACCTGTAAAATTAACTGTGTTGTTTCCACTAGCATTATAAAAATACCATTGTGGCAATTGGGTATTAGTGTAGTTTGGCAGTGCTGTTCTATCCCTGCGTGTTTGCGCTTGCACACTTGCAAGCATCAATAAAAGTGTTGTAAATAAAAATGATTTTTTCATAAGATATTTTTTTACGGGTTCAAAAAATTATCCCATTTCTCTCACGAGTTTGAAGCGAACGGGAATAAGCTGCTTTAAAACCAAAATTGTGGCGCAAACCTTGGTTTTAGGGTATGTTTTGTTTGTTTGATGGTGCCTCCTTTCATTAGAATTGTGTTTCCCAATCTCACCTAAACATTGTGTGTTTTTTGCTGTTTCTGGCTCTTGTTTCTTATTGTTTTTCAAAAACAAAGGCATATCAAGGGTAATCTATTTAAATTAACAATACAACCACTTAAAAAAAAAAAAACGCTATTTAAATTTTTAATTCGCTGTTTATCAATAACGAAATGTTTTTTTTAGAAGAATGTGAAAAAAATTAAAAAATAAATTTATTTGTTTGTGTAAGTAATTTTTTATTTAACAACTAAAAACCCCTTTTTAACATGACAACATCACAACGTAATTACAAAAACAAAGACGTAGATATGTTAATCACAGTATCTACCCTCATCGAAAATGCCATTGCCAACAAAGCATTTTTGCAAGACAAACGCAGCACATGGGCCGACCCATTTTTTGATCACTTAAAACAAAGAATTGAAAACGCTATCCAAACCTATTTAGGTGTTGACAGTGCCAAAGACCTGCGAGAAGCCACCATCGCAGTGCTATCTATTCAGCAAAAAGCCATTAGCCAACTAGCCGACCTCAAAGTGCAGATTACTGAAGATTTTAGATCCAACAAACCAAGAAGAGACGAAATACTAAACCAACTAGGCTTTACCAGCTACCTAAAAGAGGTTCAGAAAAAAGACCAAAAAGCATTGATAAACCTATTGTATCAATACAAAACCAAATTAACCACATCCCTAAAAACAGAGATAATAACAGAAGGAACAGCCGAAACCCTATTAGACGATATTCTGAGCTTTGCCGACAGTCTTAAAACAGCCGATATAAGTCAAGAAACCCTAAAAAGCTCACGCAAAACCATCACCGCCACCGCAGTAAAAGAATTTAACGACATATACGACCAAGTGATAAGCATTAGCAAAATTGCCAGCAAGTTCTACAAAGACCAGCCAGCTATGAAAGAACAATTTAGCTACAGCAAAGTAGGCAACGTGCTAAAAACTAAATCCAATGCCGATAAAACCCCACCCCCAGCACCCATTGCATAATAGAACATAAATCAATAACAAACAAAGGGCTTTCTACAGAAAGCCTTTTTCTTTTTAAAGATGAAATAAATTTCGATAAAACACTCCGAAGAACGCTTATATGACAGGGAAACTTATTTTTATGACACCGAAATAAATATAGAATAAACCGAAAGAAATTTTCATGACACGGAAACTCATTTATAGCAGGCGGAAATCAATTTATAAGAGGCGGAAGCTAATTTGTATGACACGGAAATTCATTTTCATGACAGGGAAGGAAATTTGTAAGACACCGAAGCTAATTTGTAAGAGGCGGAAACTCATTTGTATCACACGGAAGAAAATTTATAGCCTTCCGAAAAAGGCCTAATGGGCAGTTTATGAAGAGGGTTTTGAGGCTACTTATCCCTATCAATAATGTAATTAACCAATAGCTTTAACTTATCGGCAAATTCGTTTTGAGAAACCTTTTGCAGTATTTCTAGGGCTTCTTCTTTGTGGCGAAGCATGGCTTTGCGTGTGTAGGCTATTCCATCGTGTTCGTTCACATACCTAATCACTTCGGCTACACGCTTTTTGTCGGTATTGTGGTTTTTGATTGAATTAATTATAAACCTGCGGGTTTCCTTATCGGCATTGTTAATGGTATAGATAATGGGCAGGGTTAGTTTTTTCTCTTTGATATCAATGCCATGAGGCTTCCCGATATCATCATCACCATAGTCGAGCAAATCGTCTTTTATCTGAAAGGCAATGCCTATTTTTTCTCCAAATAGGTGCATTTGCTTAATCTGCTCAGGAGTGGCACCTGCACTGGCTGCACCAATGGCACAGCAACTAGCTATTAAAGAGGCCGTTTTTTTCTTAATAATATCAAAGTAAACATCCTCTGACAAATTGAGGTTACGTGTTTTTTCAATTTGTAGCAACTCGCCCTCGCTCATGGCTTGCACAGCTTCACTTATTATCTCCAATAAATGAAAATCTTTGTTTTTAACGGAAAGTAATAAGCCTTTCGACAAAAGATAATCGCCCACCAAAACGGCAATTTTATTCTTCCACAAAGCATTGATGCTAAAAAAACCTCTGCGTTCATCACTGTCATCCACTACATCGTCATGAACCAATGTGGCAGTATGCAAAAGCTCGACCATACTTGCCCCACGATAGGTTGAATCGTTAATACCTTCAAACAGCTTGGCACTGTAGAAAACAAACATAGGACGCACCTGTTTGCCCTTTCGTTTTACGATATAGGTCATTATCGTGTCCAACAAAGGAACCGAACTTTTCATGGCCTCTCTAAACTTGCTTTCAAACAAATTGAGTTCAGCTGAAATAGGTTGTTTTATGTCGTTTATTAGGCTCAAGTCAATTGCAAATAAAAGAAATAAAATGATTGATTGCTTTTACATTTCAGAAAAGTATTTTTGAAAAGTTTTAAGGGCTCATTGAAAAGGATTTATAAAATCCAGACTGAGCTATTCTTAAAAACATAGTATCGTATGTTTTTCATTTTGTATCACTTACAAGGCAAAAAAAATTCTATAGTATTG
>CAIVPY010000430.1 GCA_903907885.1 uncultured Bacteroidota bacterium | reverse complement strand
TATCAACACTATAGTTGTCATTGCCCCAGGTTCCTTTTAAATCACTACCCCATCCAATAGAACAATCAAATTGTTTATCATTTGCAGGAACAAAAAATAGTTTTTCTATACTTCCTTTCAACTGCCCAGAACGTGTTTTGAAGTTGAAGTAAAATTCGCACGGCCAGTTTTCACTTTCTTTCACCAGATTTTCAGCATTTAACTCAACCCATATATAGCGGGTTTCTTTGCAATCAAAGCCAGACAAATATTTTCTTTCAGATTTTTCTAAATTACTGTCTGGTCCTTCATATACACGTAAAGAATTGATAGAAAAATAGGGGTTAACAGTTTCACTAACTAAACCTACATCATTAATGTAAAACAATTTTTCACCAATAAATACATTGTCTATCCAAGCCTCCCATCTATAAACACCTTTTTTCCAATATGAGCCTAGTGTTTTAACCCCCCAACCTTCGCGAACAAACACAATGTTTTCATCTTTTTTTATAGGTCTATCTGCAGTCAGGTTACAAATTTCAATGCCATCAGCTTGATTGATACATTTCAAGCTAATCTTAACATCCCAATCGTTTTCATCAAACAATTTGTTGAAAAAGCTCAGTTCACAATAAATGAAACTGCATTCGATTTCATCATAAACCAAACGGTATTTTTTCTCATTATTTGCAAGCCATTCGGTACTTCCAAATATTTTCAAATCTCGAAATTTGTAGTTAATAGGTTTTTCCTTTGCCATGGCCGTATGTATTTAATTGAAACGTAAAAACATTGCTAATATGATAATTTGTAAGTTTTAATACTTAAAATGTTTTAAACATTAGATGCTTTATTGGTTATTTTTGTTCAGTTGTCATATTTCCAAGCAAATATAATCACAAAAATTTTCCTTACATACTCCGTTTTGGAGATTAACTTTCTTTTGAATCGGTAGAAGATTTTATAAAACTATTCTTCATCACGGTTTGATAGATCCTCTATTATTTCTTCTGATGATTTCCCAACATTTTGAAGTGATAATTTTGCATCTTCGATCAATTGACTTTTGGGATATTTATTAATAAATTCTTGATATGTCTGCCTAGCCTTATCTGCATCATTTAAACTATTTTCGAATGTAAATGCTTTTAAAAACAAAGCCTCTTCACAAAAGTTAGAATTTGGATATCTCTTAATTATTTTATTATATAAGGAAATTGATTCGTTTGGTTTGCCCAAAACACTACTTCGCTGAGCTGCCTTTAACATATATTCAGGAGTATGTACATCATCAGGGTATTTCTCTGTAAAATCAATGTATGCTGTATTTAACTCAGTCATAATATTTACATTAAAAGTACTGTCGCTTAGTTCTAATGTTTTTATTCTATCTATTTGTTTCTCTTTAGGTGATTGACATGCAACTAATGATACTATTGTCATTATCAAAATACAAATATTTTTCATTTATGATATTTTGCACGAAAGTACTTTATTGAAAAACAATACTATCCACATAAAAAATGGCAAAGTATAGAAATATGAACCTCTTAGAATTGATTTGTTCGAAGCATTACCAACGTACATGCTTCTAGTGTTTGAATTCCTTCTTTATTAAGCATTTCCATGAATGTATGATTTTCGGTTCCAGGGTTAAAAATTACCCTTCTAGGTTTTAATGCAATAATTTTTTCGTAATATTCTTTTTGAAGGCTTTCGTTCAAATACAAAGTGACTGTATCAAAATCTGTGCTTTTAGGGAAGTTTGTAACTATCTGGTGTTCTTCAATAAATCCCATTTTGTTTCCAAAAGGTATCACTTCATGATTGTATTCACTAAGCAAATTAGTGGCTATATATGAGTATCTTTGAGGGTTTGTGCTTGCGCCAATTACCAATGTCTTTTTCATTTCATGTGAGGTTAATAACAAACTATTTGACGTTGTTCCTCTTTAAATTGTTTCATGCCTTCTCGGATATTTAACTAAAGTGCTGTATAACATTATATATATAAACGCAATCTGCTTTTAAAAGATTACTTTTGCGCCCAAATGGGAAATATAGTAGCCATAGTAGGCAGGCCAAATGTTGGAAAATCAACACTTTTTAATAGACTTGTTGAACAACGAAAGGCAATAGTAGATGATTTTAGCGGAGTTACACGAGATAGGCATTACGGTAAATCTGAATGGATAGGTAAAGAGTTTACAGTGATTGATACTGGAGGATACGTACCTGATAGTGAGGATATTTTTGAGGCTGCTATACGTAGTCAAGTAAAAATAGCTATTAGCGAAGCCGATGTGCTTTTGTTTATGGTGGATGTTTCATCTGGGATAACTGAATTAGACAAAGATTTTGCAGATATTTTAAGAAGAACTAAAAAACCTGTTTATGTTGTTGTGAACAAGGTTGATAACATTAATAGAGAGTTTCAATCACACGAATTTTGGGGTTTAGGTTTTAAAGAGATGTTTACCATTTCCTCAGCCAATGGCTCTGGCACAGGCGAATTGCTTGATAAAGTAGTTAGTCATTTTGAAGTATCAGAAGAAGATACAGATGCAGCAGCAGACGCTTTACCTAAAATTGCAGTAGTAGGAAGACCCAATGTAGGTAAATCAAGTCTGGTAAATGCACTCTTAGGAGAAGAGAGAAATATCGTAACAGATATTGCAGGCACCACACGCGATACCATACACTCTCATTATAAATTATTCGATAAAGAATTTGTTTTGGTTGATACTGCCGGTATACGCAGAAAAGCCAAAGTAAAAGAAGATATTGAGTTTTACTCTGTTATGCGCTCAATCAAAGCCTTAGAAAACTGCGATGTAGTGGTTTTGGTTATTGATGCAGTTGTTGGTATTGATTCTCAAGAACTAAATCTAATTCACTTAGCCGTTAAAAACTCAAAAGGTTTGGTGATATTGGTTAACAAATGGGATTTGATAGAAAAAGACACTAAAACAGCCAAAAATTTCGAATCGGTTATTTTGGATAAGATGAAGCCATTTGTAGATGTTCCTATTTTATTTATCTCAGCAACAGAGAAATTAAGAATTTTTAAAGCTGTGGAATTGGCTTTGATGGTAGCAGAGAACAGAAAACGTAAGATTTCTACCCACGAACTAAACGAATTTATACACGAAATCGTAGAAGCATATCCACCACCGGCTATTAAAGGGAAGTTTGTTAAAATAAAATTTGCAACCCAGCTTCCGGGACAAAATCCAAAGTTTGCACTGTTTTGTAATCATCCTCAATATGTTAATGAGAGCTATAAAAGGTATCTAGAAAATAAAATGAGAGAACATTACCCCCTTACGGGAGTGCCGATTACGATATTTATGAGAAAAAAATAACAGAAAACATTTTGATATTAACAGAATTAGCATAATTTTGCGCCCGAGTTTCAAAAAATAAACAAAAACAAACAAATGAAAAAAGTATTATCAATCGTTGCAGCTACAGCTATGTTAGCTATCGTTGCTTGTGGTCCTTCAGCTGAAGAAAAAGCTAAAATGGAAGCAAAAAGAGTTCAAGATTCAATCGAAGCATCTACTAGAATGGCTGATTCATTAGCTGCTTTAGAAGCATCTATGATGCCTGATTCAGCTGCTGCTGACACAACTGCTGCTCCTGTTGTTAACTAATCACTTAGTATGCAACATCCAAAAAAGCGTTAAACTTTATGTTTAGCGCTTTTTTTTTTGAATATAATTTCAAGCATTAATGCTGATAATGAACGGTTGAAGAGAAATAAATAGATTTCATTTATATTTTTCTTAAACATTTTTTGTAATAAATACAGAAACCCTTACTTTCGCAGTCCTAAAATTTTTAAGGTAATGGCACAACCAACATATAATCCTTCAAATACTAAAAGAAGAAACAAGCACGGATTCCGTTCAAGAATGGAAAGTGCATCGGGCAGAAAAGTAATTGCAGCTCGTAGAGCACACGGTAGAAAAAAACTCACCGTATCTGACGAGAAACGTCATAAAAGATAATAAATCATTGATTTAAGTATGCTTTGTTGTATGCACCCTCCTTTTGTTGGTGTGTCACTTGGTATATATTCCAATGTTTAGTTGGAATTATTTTTATGAATTATACATTCCGAAAAACAGAGCGGCTTTCAAGCCAAAAAATAATAACTGCCCTTTTCCAAAAGGGCATTTTTAGTTTACACTCGGCCCCATTCAGATTTTCTTTTGTACCCTTATCTGGACAAGAAACCTTTTGTCAGGTATTAATAATTGTATCTAAACGGAATTTTAAAACTGCAGTTAATCGCAATCGCATCAAGAGGCAATTGCGCGAACTATATCGTTTGCACAAACAACACTTATTAGAAAAGCTATCGAGTCAAGACAAGCAAGTAGCCTTAATGATAAGCTATACGGGTAAACCCGAAATGGATTATAATCTGTTGAAACCTAAATTTATAGAGGCCTTAAAGAAAATAGCAGATGCCGTTTAAAAACATAGTGCAGTTTCCTTTCATTTTAATGATTAGGATTTACAAATACTTATTATCGCCATTGCTACCCAATGCCTGCCGCTTTACACCCACCTGTAGCCAATATGCCGAGGAAGCCATAAAGAAATATGGTATAATAAAGGGAATTTTCTTAGGGACTAAGAGAATTGCCCGTTGTCACCCTTGGGGCGGTCATGGATACGACCCGTTACCATAGTAAAAGATTTTCTTGTTTGAAGTATTAACTTTGTTTGTAACCTATTATTGCCTTACAATATAGTGATTACATAAAATGATTTTAATGTTTATTTTTAAGATAGAATTATTTAACCCTGACATACTTTATTGAGCACTTCAAATTTCATTCTAGATTCCAATTTATATATTGAGTAAAAATGCTATTTTGCATTTTGATTCATGGTATATCCAAACACTAACAACTAAAATATCCCTTGCCACATATAAGTAAGAAAAAAGTAAGCTTTGGCATAAGCCATCATTTGCGAAAATACCTAGCCTCTCATGCCCGTGCCACCGATATTTCTTTGCAATATGCTGATTTGAAAACTTTCAAAGAAAGCGTGGCATTGTATGATAAGAAAGGAAAAGACACCCTTTGGGAGACATGTATCTATGCACCTTCTGATGTAGAACATATTCATAACGATTTGATTCATATTTATGCCTTGCTAAAAGTAGCTGGAGACGTGGAAGTGATGAAACACTTGTTTATTGAAAGGATTGATAATTGTTTATACGGAAACACTGCACCATTCAGGGTACGAGTAGTAAACAAGTTGAATGATAATTTTGATTATTTCTATGTGAAAAATGCGGATGCCTCAAGGATATACGGATTGGAACTAGAGCATCTTCTTTCACCTAATCGCATTCATTACCTTGTGAGTGGCAATACATTGATAGAAGAACATATTGCAGGCATACCAGGAGATGATTTTGTTAGAAATTATTTTGATAAAGAAAACTTCAATCCCATTCGTTTGTCAAAGGAGTTTGTGAAATTTAACGAGCGTTGCCTCATCATTCTTTTGGGCGATATGCATTCAAGTAATTTTGTTATTCAAATCACTCCTGATTTTGAAGAAACCAACTACCGAATACGAGCCATTGACTTTGACCAACAAGCTTACGAAGGCCGAAAAAATATTTATTTACCACAGTTTTATAAACAAAACAAGGCCTATATCGAATTGGTGCAAAAGCACATTAGTCTTGAGAGCATCAGGCAATATCAGCGTGAGGAGAGAGCTGTGATGGTAAGCAGAATGCGCTCCTATAAAAAAGTTATTTTTGATTTGCTTAAAGCCATGAGCCATGATGATATTGCTCCTGCTGAGAATATTAACAGCCTAAAACAAGAACTAGCGGCACATTACCAAAGTGATAGGTTTTTGAAAGCCCGCAGCATGGGAGATATTGTAAGATGTAGTTTGTTACATTTGCTCAGAACCAATAAAAGAAGCTAATTTGAAGTGTAATTGTGATTTAATAAATTCCAATTACGCAATAACCAATTAACGAAATAACGATTTAACAAATAACAATGACCAACTCCGACATAGCCGATATTTTAAAACATTATGCCGACTTATACGAATTGCATGACGGTAACCCATTTAAGGTGAAACAATTTGTCAGTGCTTCATTTAGGGTAGACAAAATGGGAGTGACCCTATTTGGCAAAAGCCTTGAAGAGCTTGAAAAAACTGAAGGATTAAACAAAGGACTTGCAGCCAAAATATTCGAAATTTGTAGTACCGGAAGCTTTGCTGACTTAAATGATTTGTTGGCAAATACACCCGAAGGTGTTATACAAATTATGCGCATCAAGGGCATTGGTCCTAAAAAAGTAGCTCATATTTGGAAAGAGCTTGGCATTGAAAGTATTGGCGAACTTCTTTATGCCTGTAAAGAAAACAGATTGGCCCAGGCAAAAGGATTTGGACTAAAAAGTCAGTTGAATGTAATAAAAGAGATTGAGTTTATTTTTGCTAGCGCCAATAAGTTTCATTATGCTAAACTCGAACCCATTGCCAATTTATTAATAAACGATTTACAAAAACACATTAGCAGTATCAAGCAAATTTCTATGAGTGGAGATATGCGTAGACGCTGTGAAGTGATTGAAAGAATACAAATAACAGCCTCTGTAACCAATAGGGAAGAAGCTATTGATAGTATTAGTCAACAGCCATTATTTTCATCTGTTTTAGCTAATGACAATGGACTTTCAGGTAATTATGGGGGACACCCTTTTGATTTGATAATGTGTGATGATAGCGAGTTTGTTTATCAACTGTTTTTAAACACAGCCAGCCAAGAACATTTAGAACAATTGGGTAAACTGCCTCATATTATACAAAATCTCACCAAAGAAAATGAAGTGTATGCAGCACTCAACATGCAATACATTGAGCCGGAAATGCGCGAGGGTAGGGGAGAAGTAGAAAAAGCCAAAAGCCATTCACTACCTAAACTTATAGAGTTGAGTGACTTAAAAGGGCCATTGCACAATCACTCTAAATGGAGTGATGGTTTGTTTACAATTGAAGAAATGGCAAAGCAATGCATGAGTAAAAGCTACCAATACCTTGGCATGGGCGATCACTCTAAAAGTGCCTTTTATGCCAATGGAATGAAAGAATTTCAGATAATTGAACAACATAAAGAAATTGATGCCCTAAATGCCAAATACCCTGCATTTAAAATTTTTAAAGGCATTGAGTGTGATATCTTATACGATGGCAGCATGGATTATGAAAATGATGTGCTTGCATCTTTTGATTATGTAGTGGCCTCTGTGCATAGCATTTTAAAAATGACTGAAGAAAAAGCCATGCAACGATTGATAGGTGCTATTGAGAATCCATACACCTCCATATTAGGTCACCCAACTGGGCGCCTATTGCTAATGCGTGAAGGGTATCCCATCGACCATAAAAAAATGATTGATGCCTGTGTGGCCAATCGTGTGGTTATAGAAATTAATGCCAACCCATACCGTTTGGATTTAGATTGGCGATGGATTGATTATTCCCTAAACAAAGGTGCAATGCTAAGCATAAACCCCGATGCCCACGATTTAGATGGTTTTGCAGATATGTATTTTGGCACACTTGTGGCTCGCAAAGGCGGACTAACCAAAGAGCATTGCCTAAATGCCATGAATGTGGATGAGCTTAAAGCCTATTTTAACAGCATAATTTAGTTATAAAAAAAGTCATCTTTGGGATGACTTTTTTTATGTATTGCTTTTCGATTTGTTATTCGTTAAGTCTTATTAATCTGAATTCGGCTTTTCTATCCAATCCTTCAGTTTGCATTTTGTATTTCTTCACAAAAGGATCTCTAATTGAAAATACCAATAACCTGCGATCTTCAATTTCGTATATCTTCATTAATTGGCGTTTAACTGCCAAAGCACGTTTTTCAGCTATGGTTATTTGAGTCATATCTGGTTTGTTGTTATCAGCATGACCTATAATTACTAATGATACGCTTGTATCTGCTTGCATGATGCGTGCAATGCTATTTAATAAAGGATAGTGCTCCACGTGAACGTCATACTTGTTTGGAGCAAAAGTAATAACTGGCAGACCTATAGTAACTTCATCAAATTCGGTAAATTCATCATGCGGAATACTATCATCAAATCTGTAAGTTTTAATTTTTTTATCGGCCTTAAAGTTTTCAGATGGATAGTAAACTTTCATGGCTTGCATAAAACCATAAGGGTCTGTATCTTCAGTATCGGGTATGCCATCATTATCACTATCTAATGTTTTACCTTTTACATCCACTTTATAGCCTGATTTGGTATTTGATTCAACATCTAACATATCTGGCACTCCATCTCCATCTCCATCTTTTTTCAACTCAGTCATTGCTTCTTTAGACATTTTGCTCATATCGTCATACATTTTAGCAATTGGATTATACCAGTCAGCATGTTGCATTGTGCCTTTTTTAGTTACGTTGTATGTTAGGTTAAATAAATAATAACTATAAAAATCAGAGTACGAATCTGGGCTAGGAGTATATCCATCTAACAAATCATTTTTACATATATATAAGTTAGCTTCAAATCCAATATCAAAATTATCATTCAGTTTGTATTTATAACCAAGCCCAACAGGTAACGATACAATTGGGGTAGTATATTTAGTGCCTTTTAATCCATCACCTGATTTTAAAACCCTAACATCAGGCAGTGCCAATCCCACTCCAATTAAGCCATATAAATTGCTTCTTGGGTGTCTTTGTCTGAAATTAATGGTACCTAAATTCCACACTGATTGAATGCTAAATGTTGTTAACAAATTGTCGTAAGCAATTTTTGATGGTAGTGTTGAGCCAGTTAATAAACCAGTTATCAAATTAGCTCTTAAACCAAAAACTGGACTAAATGAATATTTAGCATAACCTCCATAACCAATATTAATACCATCTTGATCCACATCAAACAATGTAATTGCTGGTCCTAATTGTGCTCCAAAAGACCATCTGCTTAATTGAGTATTATTTAAATCATCTATTTTAGGTTTGCTTGGAGTTGCTTTTTTTACGCTTGTTTTTTTAGTTGAATTTGATGTTGTCGATGTCTTTGAACCCTTATTGGTTGTGGATGTTGACGTTTTTTGTTGAGCGTATGAATTCACACAAATCAACAACATAAAAATAATATAATTAGATTTTCTCATAACTAAAATGGCTTAGATGCATTTTACTGCTAATCTAAGCCATTTTTAAAATAGGTATTATCCTAAATGTTAAGTTTATCTACACATTATTGTTTATTGTACAAATGCATCCAACTTAAAGGGTCAATTTCTTTTTTAGCCCTGCGCAATATTTGTGTAGCAGTTGCTTTGTCGTCAGTAGAAATTGAAGCTATTTTTAGAATTCTAGATTTATTAGAGTCTCTATATACATTAGCTTCAAAACCTTTAGCTCTCATTTTATCTCTAAACATAAATGCTGATTTAGCATGAGATAAACCATAACAAGCCACGATAACATTGTATTTGTATGGTGGGGGAACTATTTCTTCAATATTTTCAGCAATTGAAGGCTTTGTTACTTTTGGAGTTTCATTTATCACCTTAGGTTCTTCTTTTTTAGGTTCAGGTATAACTAC
>CAIVPY010000429.1 GCA_903907885.1 uncultured Bacteroidota bacterium | reverse complement strand
CGATGTTGTACCTTATGACAGCAACCTTCTTTTGCACTAAGAAACCTATTTATTGACGGGATAAATTGTAGTAAATGGGGTTTGAGTAGCATCTGTACAAGAAACCACGCTAAGGCTAGAACGATTACAGAGTAAGACTTTCATTTGTAGTCCAAACGCTGAAATGAACTATTAAGCTACCAAAAATAGGAAAATAGGAGAAAAAAAGAGAAATTTTCTTGTGACTGAGTAGAAATTGTACAGGTGCGATTCGTTCTAGCCAAAGTAAGAGAGTACAAACTCAAAACGTAAGCTAGACAAGGTAATAAACCTTGATAACTTAATTACCATGAGGGTGAAAGTCCCTCCCTCCCAATGCTGGAGTGACAGCCTAGCCCTTAGCCTGAGAAGACTGGTAATCTCTGAGGTTAAAGCAGGGTTAAACGGCAGTAACGATGAACCTAACATCGAATCCTGTCTAGCAAATTAATCATGAGTAGCGGGACTTAAGAATAAAACAGAATAAAATAGACTATAATATTCAATACCTTCGCCAATTTTAGGAATTAGAAGAAGTAGCAGGAATAGGATGAACACGACCTAAAGAACAAATCCGTGTAAAAATCTGAGTCAATAAAATCGGCTCAGGTTTTTCCGTAAGTATTTTCATAGTTTCTTCTACATACTTATAACCCCGAAAAAAGGCTTTCAGGTCAATTATACTAGAGTTGACAAACAATTGAGGATGTTTCTCCAATAACAAGTGAGAAAGATTGACCATAAAAAATGACAAGTTAGCGGCATTAGTCACAGCAGTTTGACTGATATTCATAAAATCTTCTAATCCCCAAAATTGTTTGGCATCACGAAAATTAAATTCTATCTGAAAACGCAGACTATAATAATCAATCAGTTTCTCGTCAGATAAATTTAAATCAGTAGAAAATAAGATGACATGGCCACGTTCTCCAGTAACAAGATGAGTTTTCAAGATAATCACAACATTTAATGGTTGTGCAAATTCTCGGTGCAATAATTGCATTTGATAAACTTGAGTCTGCCATTTATCAGAAATACTGCTTTGTTTCAGGTAAGTCTTGTCTAAGTGAGCAATATCTAATTTTTCGCCATATTTTTGACGACAATAACGTTGCGGATGAGGATTTTGGTAAGGAAAGTATAATGCGGAATCATGACGCAATTTAGAGATTAACTGTAAATTTACTTGCTGACTCATCACCGTTGCATAATTATTGCCAAAATGACCATCCAGCAATAAGTACGTCAACGGCAAATAGTTGTCAATCATTTGCCTTAACTCATTGATGATGCCTTTCAGCATTAATAGTTCTTTTTTCAACTCCACTGTCGCTTTATTTTTAGTTTTACTGCCTTTTGGTCTTCCCACTCGTTTTTTTTCGGTATTGCCTTTGCATAACTTACTTTTTGCACCATTCTCTACCTTTGTTTTTTTTGTTGATTTTTCCTTGATAATTTGTTTGATTTTTATGGGAAATGCTTTGCGTTTTTCTACACTTACCAAAGACAACCCAAAGAATGATAAACCTGATACCGGCTTGCCATACAAGCCAGCAAAAAATCTTTCCACTCCATATGTTTCTTTCCCCGCTTTTGTTACTACTACTTCATCTCCTGCTAATAAATAAACATCCTCTCTGCAAAATAAATGATGGCAGAAAAATACCCAGAATATTCTTGCCCAAGGCAGTGTCGTTTGGAAAAATCTTTGGACTGTCCGGTAACTTCCCCCTTTACCTGCCCAACGTGATATTCCTAACATTGTTACTCTTCCACTCATTGCCAGCATGGCTGTTATAATCTCAACCCATTGATTTAAAGTTGTTTTGCTCACTAATGGTTTCAGGCATTCTAATTGTGCTAATATATTTAACATCGGCTTTCTGCTTTTTTGAGTTATTTTTTGCTTTAACAACTACTCTACTACAGAAAGCCTTTCCTCTATTTTGGCGAAGGTATTGTATTAAACTCAATAATTTGATCAATCCCCTCAATAGTTTGAAAAGTTTGAAATAGTTGAATTAATGTTTCATAACACTGAAAAATAATGCAACATTCAGCAGGATAAATACGAGATTTTACCAGAGGAATAAAACGGGAAAATTGAATTG
>CAIVPY010000428.1 GCA_903907885.1 uncultured Bacteroidota bacterium | reverse complement strand
CAGGCGCATCATTTGTTTTGGCGGCAGGTGCTACATTTCAGTCAAATTATGTAAATTTCCCTATTAACATAGCCATTGTACCAGCGTCTGATGGTATTCGAATTAGTTTGCTAACAGGTTTTAACGCAAGGAAAAAATAATACCAATATTAAACCACCTTTATTTCCATTAAAATAAGGTTAACATTTTGATGATTTTTTTTATCTTGGCCGAAAAATATTTTATCGGAAACAAGATTAATTAATGATTCAAAAACAAAATCTATTCTCTGACATAACTTCATCAATTGTAGTTTTCTTTGTGGCTCTGCCTCTCTGTTTGGGTATAGCATTAGCATCTGGAGCACCTATATTAAGTGGACTCATAGCCGGAATTTGTGGTGGTATTATTGTTGGCATATTAAGTGGTAGTCATACTAGTGTGAGTGGTCCTGCAGCTGGATTAACAATCATCGTATTGTCTTCAATACAACAATTGGGTTCTTTTGAGATTTTTTTGCTGGCATTGCTATTTGCAGGATTATTACAGATTGCTTTTGGTCTTCTTGGGGCGGGCATAATAGGAAATTTTATTCCATCTGCTGTAATAAAAGGAATGTTATCAGCTATAGGTTTAATTCTAATTTTTAAGCAATTGCCACATGCAGTTGGATACGACTTAGATTTTGAAGGAGATGAAAATTTTATTCAAAATGATAATCACAATACATTTTCTGAACTACTTGAATTAACAAGTCATTTTACACTAGGAGCTGTCATTATAGCTATAGTTACTTTTCTAATATTATTTGTGGGAGAAAAGTCTTTTATAAAAAACAATTCTCTATTTAAAATTTTTCCAATATCTTTAATAGCCGTGTTTTCGGGTACCTTACTGAGTATTTTTCTAAATACATATTACCCAGCTTATAAATTAGAATCTGAGCATTTAGTTCAAATACCCGATTTGCAAAACAAAGCCAATTTTATGTTTCCAGATTTTACCCAATTAGGTAATATTATGATTTACATTCTTGCGTTTAAAATTGCTTTGGTAGCCAGTTTAGAGACGCTGCTAAGTATTGAAGCTACTGACAAATTGGATATTTCAAAGCGAATAACTCCTACTAGCAGAGAGTTAATAGCACAGGGTTCGGGTAATATGGTTTCTGCGTTATTAGGTGGATTGCCAATTACAGCAGTAATTGTAAGAAGCAGTGCTAATATAGTTGCAGGCAATAAAACAAAACTTTCTGCCATATTACATGGGATATTACTTGTTATATGCGTAATTTTATTCCCAAATTTACTTAACAAAATCCCTTTATCAACGCTGGCAGTATTGCTAATATTTGTAGGATTTAAACTCACAAAACCAATATTATACAAAACTCAATTTAAGGAGGGCTTAGATCAGTTTTTACCTTTTCTATTTACCATTATTGCCATCCTATTTTCAGATTTGTTAATTGGAGTAGGAATCGGATTGCTTGTATCTTGTTTCTTTATTTTAAGAAACAGCTTCAAACGATCTATTTCAATAACCCAAGATAAATTACTTTTTTTAATAAAGTTGAATGGCGAAGTATCCTTTTTAAACAAAGCATTTTTAAGAGACGAATTTGAAAAATTACCAAATAATAGCTATCTGATTATTGATGGAACAGCTGCTACATATATTGACAAAGATATTATTGAGGTATTGGAGGATTTTAAAAAATCAGCCCCATACAAATCAATTACTGTAGAAATGAAAAACTCAGCATCAAGTTTAAATCAATATTTTAGAAAAATCCATTAGGTCATGAATGAATACGAAAAATTATTGCTTCAAAATAAAGCATGGGCCAAAGAAAGGCTAGACATAGACCCCGATTATTTTAATCGTCAAGCACATGTTCAAAAGCCCGAATTTCTTTGGATAGGTTGTTCAGACAGTAGAGTGCCTGCGAATGAAGTAACCAACACACAACCAGGTGAAATATTTGTACACCGCAATGTAGCTAATCTTGTAGTAAACACAGATTTGAATATGCTAAGTGTGCTTAAATTTGCGGTTGAGGTGTTAGAAATTAAACATGTTATTGTATCAGGACACTATGGTTGTGGGGGAATAAAAGCAGCAATGACAAATAACCACTATGGATTACTTAATAAATGGCTAAGAAACATAAAAGATGTTTATCGATTACATTCAGATGAATTGATTGCAATTGAAGACAATGAAATTAGAACCAATAGACTTGTTGAATTAAACATTATCGAGCAAGTTTATAACTTAGCCAAAACATCCATTATACAGAAATCGTGGGCAAAAAATCAATCTCCAATACTTCATGGAAGTGTTTATAGTCTCGAGAATGGAATTATGAATGATCTAATTACATTAGACTCTTTGTCTTCAATTCCTGATGTATATCGCTTCAACTTTGATGAAGATGAGACCGATGACTAATTTATATAAATAATGCAAACCTTTTCCATAAAATTATTCATTGATAATGAGATAAAGTCGATCTCTTCTATTTTGTGTATTTCGTGTTAGTTTCTTCTAAAAGAGGCATAT
Organism: uncultured Bacteroidota bacterium; assembly: GCA_903907885.1. GTDB lineage: Bacteria > Bacteroidota > Bacteroidia > UKL13-3 > UKL13-3 > RGVD01. Next base: position 577 of record CAIVPY010000428.1, on the reverse strand, counting down.
TATTTTGCCTTTTTTATTTTATTAGAAATACATGCTTACATCACTCACTATTATCAATTCTAAAGTTTATGGTAAGGCAGAAATTCGCTTTAATGATTGCGATAGTCTTCAGCTTGTTGGTCCCAACAATATAGGTAAATCTACATTAATTTATGCTCTCAATTTCTTATTTATTATTGATGGAAACAAAATGACTTTCTCAGGAAATAGAAGAGGTGACAAAGACACTATTCACCATTATTTCCCTAACCCAAATCAAAGCTATATTGTATTTGAAATATTTAAGAAATCATACTATTGTATTCTATTAAAACGAGATGGAGAGGGTAATTTGGAGTATTACAAATATCATAGCCATTATAAAGAAAGCCATTATGTTGATACCGAAAAACATTTAATGAAATTTGATGAAGTGCAAGCAAACCTAGCCAAAGAAGGCATAGAGTTGGAAGCATTTAAAGATAAACGAGAAGTGTTTAATTTTGTATACCAACGTGGTCGAAAAAACAATGGCGTTGTTTGGCTTGACGACAATGTAAAGAGTGATGGCTTGAGTAATAATTTCTCTAAGATATAT
>CAIVPY010000427.1 GCA_903907885.1 uncultured Bacteroidota bacterium | reverse complement strand
TAAAAGATATATTTAATAATAATTAATACAATAAAAGAGTACTACTATGCCAAATCCAAAACGAAAAATTTCGAAATCGCGCAGAGACAAGAGACGTACACACTACAAAGGTGCTGTGCCTACATTATCAGTTGATGCAAATTCTGGTGAAGTTCATTTACGTCACCGTGTAACAGCTGATGGTTTTTATCGCGGAAAACAAGTTTTCCCTGATATGAAAAAAGATATATAATACAGAACTTTATAAGTTCTTCTTTCAATTACATACAGTATGAGAATAGGTTTTGATATTATGGGTGGCGATTTTGCGCCCAAAGAAGCCATAGCTGGCGCCATATTGGCCTTACAAGAAATTGGGTCAAATGACAAAATCGTGTTGATTGGTGATAGTGAGCAGGCTACGAATTTACTCAAATCCAATGGGATAAATGATGACCGCTTTGAAATCGTCCACACCACTGAGGTTATTGGAATGGGCGAACACCCTACCAAAGCCATCTCTCAAAAGAAAAATTCAAGCATTGCTGTAGGTTTTGGTCTTTTGGCTAAAAAACAGATTGATGGCTTTGTAAGTGCTGGAAATACGGGTGCTATGCTCGTAGGCTCTATGTTTTCAATTAAACCGATTGAGGGAGTTATTAGACCCACCATTACCGCAATGGTTCCAAAACTAAATGGGAAGTTTGTTTTGGTTTTAGATGTGGGTGCAAATGCCGATTGCAAACCCGATGTATTATATCAATTTGCCGTTTTGGGCAGTTTGATGATGAAACATGTATATGGGTATAACGACCCGAAAGTAGGTTTGTTAAGTATTGGAGAAGAAAAAGAAAAAGGTAACCTAGTTACAGTGTCTGCACATCAACTGATGGAAGAATCTGAAGATTTCCATTTTATAGGAAATGTAGAAGGCCGAGATTTTATGAGTGACAAATGTGATGTGATTGTATGTGAAGGTTTTACAGGGAATATCGTTCTTAAAACATTCGAGTCTTTCTACTATATTATGAAAAAACGTGGTATACAAGATGAGTTTATGGAACGATTTAACTACGAAAACTTTGGTGGTACCCCAATTTTGGGTGTAAATGCTCCTGTAATCATTGGTCATGGAATATCAAATGCCACGGCATTTAAGAATATGATTTTATCTGCTAAAGATGTGATTAACTCGAATTTAATAGAAGTAGTTAGAGATTCATTCAGTAAATTAGTGCCAGTGCAATAATTTAAAAATAAATACTATTATTGAACGCCCCTTTTTAGGGGTGTTTTCTTTTATACAATATACTTAACTCATTTATAGTTAAGTTTAAACAATATAAAAATGACAAAAATATCAGCAGCTATTACAGCCGTTGGTGGTTATGTTCCACCTGATGTGCTAAGCAATGCCGACCTTGAAAAATTGGTTGATACTAATGATGAGTGGATATTATCTCGAACGGGTATTAAAGAGCGAAGAATACTAAAAGGAGAAGGCTTAGCCACTTCAGATATGGCAGTTGAAGCTGTGAACGAACTTTTAAGAAAAAGAGGAATTACTGCTAACGATTTAGAAGTAATCATTTTTTGTACGGTTACTGCTGATAAAATATTTCCTTCGTCAGCTTGTATTTTAGCTGATAAAATTGGGGCTAAAAATGCCTTTGGGTATGATTTAGCTGCTGCTTGTTCAGGCTTTTTATTTGGACTAGAAACTGCAACTAGATTTATTGAAAGCGGCAGGTACAAAAATGTACTTGTTGTGGGTGGAGATAAAATGTCATCAATTATTGATTATACTGATAGAAATACTTGCATTATTTTTGGAGATGGATTAGGGTGTGTTTTAATTGAACCTACTGAAGAAGAAAATGTTGGTATAATTGATTCAGTGTTGAAAATTGATGGCTATGGCCGCAACTTTTTATATCAAAAAGCTGGAGGTTCGCAATACCCTCCAACCCACGAAAGTATTGATGCTCGTGAACATTTTGTATACCAAGATGGCAAAACGGTTTATAAATTTGCAGTAACAGGTATGGCTGACGTGTCGGCACAGATTATGGAACGCAACCATTTAACAGCCGATGACATAGCTTGGTTGGTTCCACATCAGGCTAACCTTAGAATTATTGATGCCACAGCCGAAAGAATGGGCTTAGGCAAAGATAAAGTAATGATAAACATAGATCATTTTGGCAATACAACCAACGGAACATTGCCATTACTTTTGTGGGAGTGGGAAAAGAAGCTTAAAAAAGGGGATAATCTTGTGTTAGCTGCATTTGGCGGTGGATTTACTTGGGGTGCTATTTACATAAAGTGGGCTTACAATTCTTAAGCATTTATTTAGGTTGATTTACAGCCAAATAAAGCCATAGATATAATAATTATTGAAAATTAATATTAAAAAAATACATTTACAATTCGTTTAAAACCGAAAGAAAAACATGGAATTAAAAGAAATAAAAGAGCTAATTAAATTAGTATCTGAATCTGGTGTATCAGAAGTAGAAGTAGAGCGTGGTGATTTCAAAGTTTCTATTAAGAAAATTGAAGAGAAAACTACGATTATTCAACAAGCAGCCGCTCCAATGGTTCAAGCATATGCGCCTCAAGCTCCTGTAGCTTTGGCACCTGTAGCTCCATCAGCGCCAGTTCACACACCTGTAGCAAGCAATTTAATTACGATTAAATCTCCAATGATTGGTACTTACTACAAAACCCCTTCTCCTGATAAGCCAGCGTTTGTTAACGTGGGTGACGAAATCAAAGTGGGTCAAGTTTTATGTATCGTTGAAGCTATGAAATTGTTCAACGAAATTGAATCTGAAGTATCTGGTCGTATCGTTAAAATATTGGTTGAAAACTCATCTCCTGTTGAGTACGATCAACCGCTATTCTTAGTAGAACCCATTTAATTAGTAAATTGAAAATTAGTCAATTTTCATATTTTCATATTTTCAAATTAATAAAACATGTTTAAAAAAATACTAATTGCTAATAGGGGTGAGATTGCTTTACGTATTATTCGTACAGCACGTGAGATGGGTATAAAAACAGTGGCTGTTTATTCAACTGCCGACAAAGACAGCTTGCATGTAAGATTTGCAGATGAAGCCGTGTGTATCGGTCCTCCTCCCTCAGCACAATCTTATTTAAATATTCCAAGTATTATTGCTGCAGCCGAAATTACCAATGCAGATGCTATACATCCTGGTTATGGTTTTCTTTCCGAAAATGCTAAATTTTCGCAAGTGTGCCGTGATCACGGTATCAAATTTATTGGTGCCAGCCCTGAGATGATTAATTCAATGGGTGATAAAGCCAATGCAAAAGATACCATGAAAAAAGCAGGCGTTCCTGTTATTCCTGGTTCTGATGGTTTGCTTGATAGCTTTGAAGATGGTATCAAAATAGCTGAAGAAATAGGCTATCCTGTTATTATTAAAGCTACTGCCGGTGGTGGTGGTCGTGGTATGCGTGTTATTTGGAATTCGGAAGAGTTTGAGAAACACTGGGACAGTGCCAAGCAAGAATCGAAAGCTGCTTTTGGTAATGATGGTATTTACATGGAGAAATACGTTGAAGAACCTCGCCATATCGAAATTCAGTTGGCAGGCGACCAATACGGAAAAGTGTGTCATTTGAGCGAAAGAGATTGCTCGATTCAACGTAGACATCAAAAATTGGTTGAAGAAGCACCTTCTCCTTTTGTTACTCCTGAGTTGCGTGAAAAAATGGGCGAAGCAGCTAAAAAAGGTGCTATGGCTATTAGCTACGAAGGTTTAGGTACCATTGAGTTTTTGGTTGACAAACACCGCAACTTCTATTTTATGGAGATGAACACCCGTATTCAAGTGGAGCATCCCGTAACAGAAGAGGTAATAAACTATGACCTTGTTAAAGAGCAAATTCTTATTGCCTCTGGAGTTCCAATAAGTGGTAAAGACCATTATCCAACCAAACACTCTATTGAGGTGCGTATAAATGCTGAAGACCCTTATAACAACTTTAGACCAACACCAGGCAGAATTGACTACCTACACAAACCAGGCGGACCAGGTGTACGTGTGGATACGCATATTTATGCGGGATATACCATTCCATCAAATTATGATAGTATGATTGCCAAAATGATTGTGAGTGCACAAACTCGCGAAGAAGCTATCATTAAAATGGAAAGAGCCTTGGGTGAGTTTATCATCGAAGGACCCGGTTTAAAAACCACCATTCCATTACAGATGCAAATAATGCAGAACGAAGACTTCAAAAAAGGAAACTTCACCACTGCTTTTATGAATACATTCGAGATTAAATAATTAGCATTAAAAGAATAAATGAAAGCTGCCTACAAAGGGTAGCTTTTTTTATATCTATCCAATAGCCGTATAAATTTCATTATCGCTCGAACTAACAGGTAATAAAAACTTTAACGCTTACAACAATTTCTTCCAGTTTATTTCTTCGGCCAACAATTGTTTTAGCTGACTTAGATTAACACGCTCTTGTGTCATGCTATCTCGGTGGCGGATGGTAAAGGTATCGTCTTGCAACGTATCATGGTCGATGGTGATGCAGAAAGGTGTTCCCAATGCATCCTGTCTACGGTAGCGTTTTCCAATGGCATCTTTTTCTTCATAGAAACAGTTATAATCAAACTTCAATTCATCCATAATCAATCTAGCTTTTTCAGGCAAACCATCTTTCTTGGTCAAAGGGAAAATAGCCAATTTTATAGGAGCCAAAACGGGAGGCAAACTCAATACCACACGGGTATCGCCTTCGCCCACTTGCTCTTCTTTATAGCTTGCGCAAAGCACCGAAAGGAACAACCTGTCTAATCCTACAGAAGTCTCAACCACATATGGAATGTAGTTACCATAAGCTTTGCCATTTTCATCCAATTCGGCATCAAAATATTGCATTTTTTTGCCCGATAATTCTTGGTGATTTTTTAAATCAAAATCGGTACGGCTATGAATGCCTTCTAATTCTTTAAATCCGAAAGGATAGTTAAACTCAATATCAACAGCTGCATCAGCGTAATGGGCAAGTTTTACATGGTCGTGGAAGCGGTAATTGCTATCACCCAAACCTAGTTTTTTGTGCCAATTTAAGCGGGCATCTTTCCAGTATTCATACCATTGTTTTTGGGTGCCAGGGCGAACAAAAAATTGCATCTCCATTTGCTCAAACTCGCGCATACGCATAATAAACTGACGGGCAATAATTTCATTTCGAAAAGCTTTTCCTGTTTGGGCAATACCAAATGGAATTTTCATTCTACCTGTTTTTTGTACATTTAGGAAATTTACGAAAATACCTTGAGCGGTTTCAGGTCTTAAATATATTTTATCTGAATCCTCAGCCATTGCGCCCATTTCGGTGCTAAACATGAGGTTGAATTGGCGAACATCTGTCCAGTTGCGGGTTCCACTTATAGGGCAAGCAATTTCGTTTTCAATAATTAGGTCTTTTAGTTTGTTTAGATCATTGTTGAGCAAAGCATCATCTAAAGATTTTTGCAATTCTTCAGCCTTTTGGTTTTTGCCGTCTTTTTCGTATCGGGTAATTTTATCCTCTAGTAGTTGGTCAGCGCGGTATCTTTTTTTACTTTCTTTATTGTCAATCATAGGGTCGCTAAAACCATCAATATGGCCGCTGGCTTTCCACGTTTTTGGGTGCATGAAGATGGCAGCATCCAAACCCACAATATTTTCGTGCATTTGCACCATGGCTTTCCACCAATATTGGCGCAAATTATTTTTTAATTCTACCCCATTTTGTCCGTAATCATATACTGCTCCCAATCCATCATAAATATCGCTGCTCTGAAAAACAAAACCGTAGGCAGTGGCATGACTCACTACTTTTTTAAAAATATCTTCGCTCATGTGGCAAAAATAAGTGCTTATCGCTCTTTTAAAAATATTGGGTAAAGAATTGTCATAAAAAAAATGAGCCTGCAACATTTATAGCCCGCAAAATGTCAAACACTTGTTAAATAAAAATATTTCAGTATTTTGCCTTTGATAAGCATAGCATATAAAAAGGAGTTGATAACTACCGAATTAGAGTTGATAGACGCATGTCTAAGGCATGAAACCTATGCCCAAAGGATTTTGTTTGAGAAATACTCATCCAAATTATTGGGTATATGTTATCGTTATGCCTCATCCCAAGCCGATGCCGAGGATGTTTTACAAGAGGCTTTTGTAAAAATATTTAATAAGCTTGAAAATTTTAGAAGGGAATCAAGTTTAGAAACTTGGATGACTAGGATTGTAATAAATACTGCCATATCCAATATCAGGATTAATAAAAAACATCAGAATGAATCGGATTTAGAAGTAATAGAAAATAATTACTCTTTTAGTAATGAACAGTTCAACCAAATAGATGCTAAAATATTGATGAATGCCATACAAGAACTGCCTGACAATTATAGGGTGGTACTGAATATGTTTGCCATCGAAGGATACAGTCACAAAGAGATTGGTGAAGAGCTTGGCATACCAGAGGTAACATCACGTTCGCACTTTTTTAGAGCCAAAACAATACTAGAAAAAAAACTATTTAATATTAATAAAACGAAGTTGGCAAATGAGAGATGAAGAATTTATAAATAGTTTGAAAAAACAGGCAGATGGATTTAATATTACCCCATCAGACGGCTTATTTGATAAGATAATCGTTTCAGGTAATATTAATAATAAGCTGGCTGAAACTGATTTTTCAAATATGCTGAAAGAAAAAGCTGCAGACTTTTGTGTTGCCCCAAGTGCAGTCTTGTTTGATAAAATAAATGCAGCACATAAAAATGAAATTGAATCTGAAACTATTAGATTTAACGACATTGTAAAAAAACACGCAAGCGATTTTAAAGTTACGCCTTCAGAGGGATTATTTGAGAAAACAGTCATTTTTAGAGCGGCATTATTGGCACAGAAATATGCTAAATATAGCCTTGCTTTTCTTTTGCTGCTCACTACTTCATCGTTCTTTTATTGGTTGTCACATAATACAGATGCTTTGAAAAACGATACTGGATTTGCTTCTATATCAGAGAATGGTAATACAGAAAAACCGATTGAATCAGTTGAGACACAATTAAACAAATCCAATTCAAATTTGGGTAAGCACACTTATGCGTCTAAAAATGCCATTTTGGGTGCTAAGGCTGAACGTCAATTTATTAAATCAACAAGTTCAAGTGTTAAGAATAGAAAAAATAGCAGTCTTATAATTGTTGAAAATAGTCATAATGTAAATCCACAAATCACTACAGCTTTACTATCTGATAATTCTTCCAAAATGGGTGAATTTAAAAATGAAAATATGGGTAAGCTTTTGAACGAAATTCCTTCAACAATAGATATAAAAAACAATTCAAAAATAACTCAATCAACACCTACCGTACCATCATCTTCGAACAACGAAAATGATACAAAAATTTTAGTAGAAGAAAATACTTTTGTTAGCCCTGACAATGTTCAAGCAAGGATTGCCCCACTTCAAAGTGCTGATTTAAACTCTCGTCCTCCTTTACTTTTAGCATCAAGAAAAAAAGAAATGGGTGCTAAGTGGGCTATTGGGGTATATGGCACGCCTCAACTTCTTAAAAGTGAATATTACTCAAATAATACCAATGAAAATTGGGCCAATGAATACTTGAAAACCAAGGAAGAAAATGATAAGGCAAGATTTAATTATCAAGCTGGATTTTTGTTGGAACGAAAACTGAATAAGAATTTTAGTATTGTATCTGGTTTGGGAATGGCAGAAATAAGGTTTAGAGAATTGCGAGTTGTAACATATCTTACACCATCAGAGTCAATAGGAGGAAGTATTACGATTTCTGACAAAGAATATATACGAAAATCGAGTTACGATGTTACTATGACTTATTTGGAAGTACCATTGATGTTACAATACAATTTACATTTGAATAAATTAAATATTGGATTGCAAACTGGTATGGTTTATAATTTTTTAACCGATGCAAATGCTGCCGTGTATAATAGCGATACGATGAATACTTGTATAGTAAATGGCCCTAAAAATAAAAATTTACAAAAACAGGTGTTTTACATTTCAGGGTCATTGATTGCTGAATATTTCCCATTGAAACATATTTCGGTATTTGCTGGACCTACTTATAGAAAGGCTTTGAATTCATTGTATAGCGAGCAATATGTATTATCTCAAAAGCCTACTTTTTATGGTTTTACAATGGGAATGAAATATTCTTTTTAAGAGCGAAATAAAACGTCTTTAATATTCATTTGTAGATTAACATGTCCATTGAAGTAATTCTCTTCAATGGTGAAACACACATCAAAAGAAATGCCTTGTACTATTTTATGATAATGTTCGCCAAGCCCGAAACCTATGGCTTTGAATATTCTTCCACCTTCTTCTTGTGTGATGCTAAGTTTTAGGTGATTGCTGCCCACTATGGTTGCATCTCCAACATCCCACACATTTTTACTCATAAATACAGGGTTTAAATTTCCTGGACCAAATGGGGCAAATTGCTTTAATACACTAAAAAACTTAGGTGTAATAATACGTAAAGGTATTTCAACATCGTACTCGATTTCTGGAACTAAGCTACGTTCGTTGATGTTGTTAGCCACAATTCGCTCGAATTTCTCTGTGAATTTGACTACGTTTTCAAGGCGCATGGTTAAACCTGCGGCATGTGTATGCCCCCCATATTGTTCAAGCAAATCGCTGCATTCTTCTATGGCACTGTATAAATCAAATCCGTCAACTGAGCGAGCTGAACCTGTTGCCAATCCATTAGATTCGGTAAGAATAACAGTAGGGCGATAGTATTTTTCAATCAATCGAGAAGCCACAATACCAATTACACCTTTATGCCATTCGTTGTGGAATAGCACGGTAGCTTTCTTAGCTTCAAAGCTTTCGTCTTTTAATATCATATCAAAAGCATGCTCAGTGATGTTGGCATCAAAAAGCCTACGCTCGTTGTTGTGGTGGTTTACCAATTCGGCAATCTCAAGTGCTTTTGATTGCTCACTCGAAATCATTAGTCTCACTGAGTCTTTGGCATCTGCTATTCTACCTGCTGCGTTTATGCGTGGGCCAATAAAAAACACAACATCATTCACAGTATATTCTTGGCGAGGTGCATAGGTTTGTAATAGGGCTTTCAAACCATTGTTCGGGTTGTCTTTTAGTTTTTTTAAACCATAATGAGCCAATACCCTGTTTTCATCTAAAATAGGTACCAAATCACTGGCAACACTCACCGCAGAAAGGTCTGCAAAATTTTCTACCTCCTTAAATGGAATATCGTGTGACATGGCATAAGCCTGAATAAGCTTGAAGCCAATTCCGCAGCCAGAAAGCTCCTTAAAAGGGTAGGGGCAATCTTTTTGTTTTGGGTTTAATATTGCCACCGCTTCAGGCACAGTATCGCCTGGTAAATGGTGGTCACAGATAATAAAATCAATGTTCTTTTTGTTGGCGTATTCAATCTTATCAATGGCTTTAATTCCACAATCAAGTGCTATGATAAGCGAAAATCCATTATTAGATGCCCAGTCGATGGCATTAAATGAGATGCCATATCCTTCGGTATATCTATCTGGAATATAGTAATCCAGATTGTTGTAGCGTTGCGAAAAGAAACTATAAACCGTGGCTACAGAAGTGGTTCCGTCCACATCATAATCTCCATATACCAATATTTTTTGGTTTTGGGCTAATGCCATATCTATGCGTTCTATGGCGGTTTTCATACCCTTCATGATAAAAGGGTCGTGTAAATCTGTGTATTGTGGTCTAAAAAAACTCTTTGCCTTCTCAAAAGTGTCAACACCACGTTGCACCAAAATACCTGTAAGTACTTTGTTTAAGTTAATGGCTGAAGATAATTCTTCAACCAATGCCCTATCGGGTGCTGCCTTTGCTGTCCATCTCTTTTGCATGTCTAATTGGCAATAATATCTTTTTTTTCAGAAAGATTTTTACTAAAGTTTTAAAGCTATGTAATTCAAAGCCGATAAGTTTTTACATTTGCCCTCATGAACAAAATTCTTTGTATTGAAACCGCTACCGAAGTTTGTTCAGTTGCCATTAGCAGCCAAGGTGAGCTTTTGGCTTTGGAAGAAAATCATGACGGCAATGCCCATGCTTCAAAATTGCATAATTTGGTGCAAAAGGTATTAGACTCAGCAGGAATCACACTTCAAGATTTGGATGCCATTGCGGTGAGTAAAGGGCCTGGAAGCTATACGGGCCTTAGGGTGGGCGTATCTGCTGCTAAGGGCTATTGCTATGCCTTAGGCATTCCTTTGATTGCTATCAATACTTTAGAGAGTCTTGTGAGAGGACAGAAATTTGGGGAGGGGGAGCAGTCGACAACAACCTTATATGTTCCTATGCTTGATGCACGTAGGATGGAGGTGTATTGTGCTGTTTTTGATATCCATGCAAAAATGATAAAAGAAACCGAGGCTAAGATTATTGATGAAACATC
>CAIVPY010000426.1 GCA_903907885.1 uncultured Bacteroidota bacterium | reverse complement strand
CTACAGGAAGTGGTTTTTTAGGTGCATCAACAGGTAAAGCAATTTTACCCATTACTTTTAAACCTGATAACTGCTGAAAATTAGGTTCAGTTAATTTTGGCTCTTCAATTATTTCTGGCTTTTCGTCAATTATTTCTTGTTTAACGATTGGCTCATTTTCTTTAAAAACTATAGGTGTTTCAACAATTTTTTCTTTAACTACTTTTTCTGATTTTCTCTCTACAGATTTTTCTGTTTTCTTTGCTTTTGTGGTTTTTGTAGTTTCTTTTTCAGCCTCTTTTTCTTTTTTTGTTTTTTTGTCGGGGCGAGTTTTGGTATTTATAGAATCTAGATCAATTTTGTATTTTACTTTTAACCCTAGTTTGTTATCATCTTCGTTTGGTTCATCGGTTTCAAGTTCTTTTGGTTTATATTCAATTTTTGGGGCTTCTTCAATTATTGTTTCTTGTTTTATTATTTCTACAACTGGAGAAACTAATTTTACTACTTCAAAATTAGACTCTTTAATTGGGATAATTGGTGTGGGAACTTTAATTTCTTCAATAGGTTTTTCAGCTATTGGCTGTGTTGTTTTAACAATTGGTTTTGAAACTGCTTTATTGGTAAGCTGTTCTGATTTAATAATCATTCCTGCTTCTTCGTATTCTTCATCGTCATTAAAAGATGCTTTTGGCTTTTGGCTTTCAAGTGTAACCTCTTTTGGTTTTACATGCTTATCTTTACTAAGCGAGCTGGCTGCTTCTTTTGCTTTTTTGTCTGCTTGAAATTCGTTTAATAGTATTGTATACTGCTCGTCAGTAAGCTTGGTTGTGGGTTTCGCATCTACCTTGTGACCTTTTTTTGATAAGGTATCAACAAGGGTTTGCATACCCACATTTAGTTCTTTTAAAACCGCATTTAATCGTTTGCCTGTAGCTTCGCTCATTAATTTTGTTACTGTGTTGTAAAAATTATTTGCGCAAATAACGTGTATTACGCACAAATAATTGATACGAAAACACGAGAAACATTTTACTGTTAAGCGCAAATAGGCAAAGCTTCAATATGATATGGCCGAATGCTACTTCATAAAACTGGATTGCTCGTGTTTTCTTTTTGTTATAAAATATTTAATTATTCAAATTCGGCTTGCAATATTTTGCGAACCTCTATTACTGTTTCTTCTTCTAATTCAGTTCTTCTTACCAATTCGTTTGTTTCTATTGCTAATACAGATTTCGCTGTATCGCAACCAATTCCTTTTAACTCATCGATAATCCAACTATCTATCTCATCTGAAAATTCTTCTAAATCAATATCTTCATTGTCAACTTCTTCTGTATCTCTATAAACATCAATCTCGTATCCAACTAACTTTCCAGCTAATTTAATATTATGTCCACCTTTGCCTATAGCCAAACTTACTTGGTCTGGTTTTAAGAATACTGCTACACGTTTTTCTGCTTCTTCAATTTTGATATTTGAAACTTTAGCAGGACTTAATGCACGTTGCACCAATAATTGTAGGTTGTTGGTGTAATTGATAACATCAATGTTTTCATTACGCAATTCCCTAACAATACCATGAATACGGCTACCTTTCATTCCCACACAAGCCCCCACCGGGTCAATTCTATCGTCATAGCTTTCAACAGCAACTTTAGCTCTCTCGCCTGGTTCACGTATAATTTTTTTGATATTGATTAAACCATCAATAATCTCTGGTACCTCAAGTTCAAACAGTCTTTCTAGGAAAACTGGTGATGTTCTTGATAAGATAATTCTTGGACTACCATTAAACATTTCTACTTTTAACACTATTGCACGAATGCTATCGCCTTTTTTGTAGAAATCAGCAGGTATCATTTCGGCTTTTGGTAATAACAACTCATTTCCGTCATCATCCAAAACCATAATTTCTTTTTTCCAAAGCTGATATACTTCACCTGTAATAATTTCACCCACACGGTCTTTATATTTCTTGTATAACTCGTCTTTTTCAAGTTCAAGAATTTTTGATAACAATGTTTGACGAGCAGATAATATAGCTCTGCGACCAAACACTGCTAATCCTACCTCTTCAGTTACATCTTCACCTATTTCAAAGTCAGGTTCTATTTTTATAGCATCAGAATATGATATCTGAGTACGAGAATTTTCAACTTCACCATCGTGTACGATATTTCTGTTTTGCCAAATTTCCAAATCGCCACTGTTATCGTTGATAATCACATCAAAGTTATCATCTGTGCCATATTTTTTGCGCAACATTCCACGAAAAACATCCTCCAACACACGCTGCATGGTTGCGCGGTCTATGTTTTTAAATTCTTTAAACTCACTAAATGAGTCAATTAATCCTATACTGTGCATTTTAAATTTATTATTTTTGTTATTCTTATTTTATTTAAAACTAATCTGAACTAAAGTACTTATGATATCTGAAAATGCCACATCTCTGTATGTTGATGATGGACTGTATCTTTTCTTTTTATCAGGTAATTGAAGGTGAATTTTTATATCGTCAATTTCATCTAATTTACCTTCAATCATTGTTCCGTCTGTTAACTTCACTTCCAACACCCTGCGCATGTGCTTATGGTATTGTCGAGGTATAAGCAAGGGTCTGTCGGCTCCAGGTGATGACACTTCAAGGGTATAAGCTGCTTCGGTAAATTCAACTTCATCTAATTTTTCTGATAAATATCTGTTTAATGTTCGGCAAGCTTCAATATTTACCCCTTCATCACCATCCAAATAAACGGTAATTTTATGCCCAGCTGGCTTCCAATCCACCTCTACTATAAATAGTTCGGCAGGTAAATGCTCTGCGCTCCAAGCTTTTATTTGATTTACAATATCCATTCGTAAAAGAAAGAGGGGACTTACCGTCCCCTCATTTCATTCTTATATTTACGCAGCAAATATATAATTAACTTACTAATAGGCAAGTTTTTTGCGCTTGAAATATTTGTGTTTAAAAATAATAAATATTCTAACGCACTTTTTTCATTTTCTATTGTAATACAATTTTTCTGTTTTCAATTGTGTTTCCAAGGTTATCTACTATTGAAACAAAATACAATCCTACTCCCGACCATTGCGTTAAGTCAATAGGTGTTTGTTGTTGATTAATGGGCACTGCATACATTATCTGACCTAGAGAATTGGTTATTTTTATAGTATAGCCTCCCATAGTGGTGTAATTTCCGTAATCAATAATAACATGGTTTCGGGCCGGGTTTGGATATATTTTTAGTGTGTTTATGTTGTTGGGGCCAGGTATACCAGTTAGGTTTGCATTAATTATTAATGTGTCTGTTCTTGATATGTGAACAATTATGGTATCAAATCTATGAATGGTGTCGAACTTAGAAAAATGGATGGTATCGGTAATATGCACCCTTATGGTATCAAACCTATGTATTGTATCATATTTTGAAAAATGAAGTGTATCGGTAATAGTGATTTTTAAAGTATCAAACCTATGTATGGTATCATACTTAGTCACATGTATGGTGTCGTATTTTGAAAAATGGGTGGTATCATATTTGGCTATATGAATAGTGTCTGTTACAAAGCAAGCTATTGTATCGTAAACAGTTGTTTTGGTATACGAAGAGTTACTACATCCATTGCCATCGGTATAAAAATACGAAAGAGTTTTTGTGCCTAAGCCAGCATTTAAGGGGACAAAATTATTTCCTACTACTCCTTTTCCTGTATATGTTCCACCGCTTGGAACTCCGGTTATGGGAGTTGGGCTTGATTGAATATTTATTAAGTTGGAACCTATTGAAACAGAAACGCTAGGTATTGGATTAACCACTACTGGAACAGAAGGGGTTGTGATCGTACAAAATGCAGAGTCTAATCTTACAGTATAATTCCCCTTTTGTTTGGCAAGGTAAGTAAAGCCTTTTGCACCATTTATTGCACTTCCATCTAATAACCAAGTATATTTATGAAAAGTATCTTGGGGTGTAACATTTAACAAAACGCTATCACCTTGACAAAAAGAGGTATTGCCTACATGGGTTAAGTTAACATTGGATATACTACATCCATAATACAAAACGCCTATATCGTAGTTGGAAACGTATCTGTTGTAAATTCTTAGTTCGTCAATGACACCAAAAAAATTCCAATAACCCCCTACAAGGGGATGTCGTCCTATAACCAGAGATGGTGAGATTGGTTTAAGCACAGAAATGTTTGAAGAACCCTCTAAATTATTGTTAATATATAGTTCGGTATGATTTACAGAATCTATCCTTAATACCAAATGATACCAGTTGTTTGGTGTTAGATTTGAAACACTTGAAAAATTAATGTTGTTGGTTCCAGTTAGTCCATTCCAATTGTAAAAATCAATTTTTGAGGTGGTGTAGTTATAGGTGATGGTATAGTTTCTGTTTTGAGGATCTAATAATTGAACGATGTTTCTATTTGTATTGCTTGCATTGCCATTTGTGGGACGAAACCAAACCGAGAGGGCTAAATTTTTCATTGTACCTGTGTTTAACGATGCGCTGCTGGCAACATCAATCCATGCGTTGTTGGTGCCATCAAAATTATACGCCCTGTTGTTGTTTCCAAACCTATCTATGGTTAAAGTAACCCCCGATTGAACCGTGCCATTATTAGCATTTGCTGTAGAATCTTGAGCGTTTCCACTAAATGGATAATAGGCTACCATTCCTTGATTGATTGATACTTGGGCATACACGTTAGACGAACAAACAACACATAATAATATTATAATGGTTTTTCTTTGCATAAGATTTTTTTATCAAATTAAAAAGTTCTTTTTATCAAAACCAAGTGCAATTTGTCTCTCCTTAAATATCTCTTTTTGATATAGGACTTGTAATTTTAAACCGTTTTTAGAAAAAGCGCTAAAAGAACACATGATTTTTAACGACCTAATAATGTTGCTTTTTTTATATTAAACCGCGAAGCGGG
>CAIVPY010000425.1 GCA_903907885.1 uncultured Bacteroidota bacterium | reverse complement strand
GACCAGCGGGGGGGTAATAGTTTTATTATAATTATTTTTTATTATAAAGCTTCCAAGTTTGATTATTATATTTAAAATTGAGAATACCATAACTATTCCCATATAATAAGATTTTTGAATTAATATCATTAAAGTAATAACCGCTTCTATAGATGTTATTAATCATTATAGAGTCATGGGGATTATTCTGACTACAGAGATACTCATATGATCTCTGAACTAGATATTTATTATTTACATCTACTTCTATATAGGTGAAACCCGGCTCTTCTAAGTTGCTTGGCATATAAACTTTATAAATAATATTGGAAAGTGAACTTATATCCGAAACAAATTTCATTTCAACTTTCTGATAATTTCTTACACTATATAATGGACAATCTCCACCTCCATTTCTAAGATTTTTTATATTAACATAATATTCATCTTTGCCTTGTCCTACAAGTGTAGCTGTGTCACCGGTGTTGCTAATAAATACCAATGTTTCTGTTCCTGTGTATGGTATTTTGGTTTTATTGCTATCGGGTATATTGTAAGTATAAACTTTATCGCTTGGGTCTATTTCCTCGCAAGGGTTATTTGGCTTGCAGGCTTGCATAATAAAAAGCAAGCTAATAATGCTAAAGTAAAGTAGTTTTGTTTTCATGGTTTTCGTAAGCTGTAAATATTATTAATTTGTTTGGTATTTGGGTTTTTTATGGTAGGGGTTAAATGTTGTTGGTGGGGTCACAAAACAACTGCTACCATTTCACGGACCGCCCGAAGGAATTAACCTATTTATTTCGCAATAATCAAAATATCTTGAAAATCGATGGCTTCAATTTTACTTCTTCCACACCAATAGCCTTTGTGATGATGTTTTAGTTTCAGGTTGTTTTTCTTCAAACATTCATCCACAATAAAGGTCTTCTTCAAAGCAATATTGGCCGATTTTACTTTTTCGTCCATAAGTTTGTAGTAAGCAAAATCATGTTTGAAATAGAATTTCTTTTCTTCATCCATCAACTTTTCAGACTCGTCATCTAGCACAAAGAAGGTAGCAAAACATGTACCTCCACTTTTTAATACCCTCGAAATCTCAGCACAATATTGTTTAATTTCATCTGGCATCATGTGAGTAAACACAGAGGTTAGAATAATAAAATCGAAGCTATTGTCGGCATAAGGAAAAACAAAATGAGAGGCATTGTCCCCATCCGATTTGTATAAATCATTCTGAAGATTGACACACTTGAAACTAAAATTTTTATGACGATAAGAGATATTTTTATTACACCAATCAATTCCTTTTTTTACAATATCAAATCCGCTGTACGAACCATTTTGGTTTAAATACTTAGTTAACGGAATTGCCATTCTTCCAATGCCACATCCAATATCTAGTACATGTTGCTCTGGTCTTAATCCGCCCAACTCAATAAAAAATTTTAAATACCTATTGCCTTGTGCCAAAAAATTGCCTGAACCTATAAATATCATACCTTTGGGCGGTTGTAGTTCGTTTTTATTGTTAATAGAAAACCATATATCATGAGGAAAGTACCAAACCCTCCTAGCGGTATAACGCCATTCGGCAGGTATGAAATAATATATTTTACGAAGCAATTGCATTTTGTTGCAAAATATGATTTGCATTGTTGTAATACCAAATCTTTAACAATTAATTTGCTTAAAATATAAACAGTGAAGATAGTTTTTTTAGGAACACCCGAATTTTCGGTAATGGCATTGGATGCTATTATCAAGGCAGGACATGATGTGGCTGCTGTAGTAACCATGCCCGACAAGCCCGCGGGAAGAGGAATGCAATTGCAACAGTCTGCTGTGAAAAAGTATGCTGTTGAACATCATTTGAAAGTGCTTCAACCTGAAAAACTTAAAGACGAAAAATTTATCTCTGAATTGAAGGAAATAAAGGCAGATATTCAAGTTGTAATTGCATTTAGGATGTTGCCTGAAGTGGTTTGGAATATGCCCAAATATGGAACTATAAATCTACATGCCTCTCTTTTGCCCGACTATAGAGGGGCAGCACCCATCAATTGGGCTATAATAAATGGGGATTCAAAATCGGGAGTTTGTACCTTTTTGTTGAAGCATGAAATTGATACTGGCGATATATTGTTAAAACAGGAAGTTGAAATTGGGGAGAACACCACTGCTGGAGAATTGCATGATATCTTGATGAAAGTAGGAGCAGAGGTTGTTGTTAAATCACTAGAAATATTTGAAAAAGGCAATTATATAACAGAGGCGCAGCCTAAATTTGCTGGTAAGTTGGCTCCTAAAATTTTTAAGCAAGACTGCCAAATCGATTGGTCAAAAAGTTGTTCCGATGTATATAATTTGATTAGAGGTCTTAGTCCATACCCTGCTGCTCATTCTCATCTTCATGGCAAGGGAGTGAAAATTTATACCGCATCAAAAGAAATTATTGCCCACCAAAACCAAATGGGTAAAGCTATTTCAGACGGTAAAACGTATTTAAAATTTGTTTGTTCAGATGGATATATTCTTATCAATGAACTTCAATTGGAAGGTAAGAAAAGAATGTTTGTTGATGAATTTTTAAGGGGTTATAAATGGGTTGAATAAGTAAGTGAATTGATGCACCAACTTCAATAGACTTATTAAATTTAAACGAATCTATTAAATTAGTGATATAGCTGCAGCCACGCATACACCTGCTAATACTGAAAAAAGTTTTTGTTTGCTAAAAATGTGGTGCTCGCTGTTTTCAAACAATATAGTAGTTGAAATGTGTAAAAAGGTTCCAATAACAAAAGCCATAAAGTAGTTGAATGAATCTTGATTTAAATACATTTCGATAATGTTACTACTTATTGCTCCCATTGGCGACATAATAGCATACACAATTGCCACAAAACTCAATTGTTTCACACTTAGATTCAAACTTTTTAGAATAGTAATCAAGGCAAACGAAGCTGGGATCTCATGAATAATTATACCAATAAGTAAAGAATAAAAACTCTTATCATTATCAATTAATGCACCTAAAGGAATGCCTTCTGTATATGAGTGAATACTTAAACTTAATACAATGCCAACCGGTACTACTTGCTTTTTAAGTTTATGATGCAAGTGCATGTGCCCATGTTCAATACCTTCGGAAAATCGTTCTAAAAAAATCTGAAAAAAGAAGCCTACCAATACCAATATTCCTTTATAATGATTGTAACTCGAGAATACTTCTGGGATTAAATTTAGAAAGGTTACCGCTAGCAAGTATCCACCTGCAAATGATAAAAACAGTTTAAGTGTTTTTTGATTTACACTTGCACTTTTTAAAGCAAAATAGGCCCCTGTAAGTGGACCAAACATCAATAAGATTAAAGCTAAATAATTCATGCGTGTGTTATATATTTTTGAGTATAACGTGAAAATGCAAAGCCAATTAAGCTACCAATAATAGCACCTACAAACACATCCAAGGGATAATGAACCCCAACATACACCTGAGAGAAAGCTATGCTGGAAGCCCAAAGAAGCAATAGTGGGAAAATCCATTTGCTATATGATTTAAGAAAAAAGGAAACAAATACCGCTATGGCAAAATGATTGGTGGCATGAGCAGAAATAAAACTAAATCCATTGCAACTTGATATTAAATGGCGGGTGATACCTTGCAAACTTGGTTCAGAGCATGGTCTTATTCTTTGAAAAGTATTTTTTATAAGATTAGCACTAAATTGATCAGAACATACAATCATGATAGCTACTGAAAGAAGTATTTTCCAACTTTGAATTCCATATTTCTTTATGATAAAATATATGAATATTACATAAAGAATATACCAAGTAGATTGATTTCGAAGTATTGGACACAACCAGTCAAAAAAAGGATTAGCCAATCCATTATTAATAGCAATAAAAAAAGATTTATCAATCTGTATTACACGTTCAATCATCTTATATTTTTTGAGCTATTATTATTAATCTGTTACTTGTTTGTTCATCATAAGATTCCAATGCGTAGTTGCCAAAAACATGAAGCAATCTAAACGTTGATTCATTTACTAAATGCTTGAAATCATTAAAATCAAGTAATTGAACAGATTCG
>CAIVPY010000424.1 GCA_903907885.1 uncultured Bacteroidota bacterium | reverse complement strand
CATTATTAAAACTATTATAATTTTAAGTGGAGGAAATCTTGAAAAAGTAGAGTTTCTTTTCAAAAATAACTCTTCATAATCTTCCGAACAGTTATGGTGCGGACACCAACCTTGGACTTCTAAAATTTAAGGATTTGTGTGGACATTTAGTTATGCGAAATTCCCCTATTGTTCATCAAAAAAGTCCTCGTCAACTTGTTTTATTTCATAAGTTGTCTTAATCTGAATACCCACATTAAATTCATGCATTAATGAAACTAATTTCTTTCCGTCAATGCAAATTATTTTATGGTGTGCGGAACGAGCTTTCTCTATAGCCTTTTCATCAAACTCTGACGTAGTTACAAATACACCCTTATTTGTGTCACCACTCATCGCACCAATAAAATTTCTAATGTCTTTTTCTCTTACTTTACCTTCATTGAATCTTTTAGCCTGAATGTATATTTTATCTAAGCCTAACTTGTCTTCATTAATTATACCGTCAATTCCTCCATCTCCAGATTTTGCAGTTTCAATAAACTCCCCGTACCCCATTTTTTTGAGTAGTCGAAGTACAACTTTTTCAAAGAAATAAGGATCAATATTTTTTAATTTTTGAAGCAATTCACTTTTAACATCATTTTCAATTCGGTTAAAGCCCTCATCAATTAAATCTTGAGGAGTAGAAATTTCAACTTTGTTAACAACAGTATTGTTCTGTTTATCTTGTCTATAAAAATCAAACAATGTACTCTCATTTTCTAAATCTCTAACTGATAATTCAGAAGAATGATTTTTTCCCTTTTCCGTAATTTGAACATAACCACGTTCAGGAAAAAAAACATAACCACCTTTCTTTAAGTAAGACTTCCCCCACGCAATTCTATTATCAATAAGCAAATCACCTGATTTTGTCAGCTGCTTAAGTTGATCGTCTGAAAGCCCTGAATAGAACTGTGTTTTTACAATTTCAATTAGTTCTCTTGTCTTATAAACTTTTCCGGTTTTAAGAATTTCTAGAATTGGGATGAAAGTTTCATCAAATTTTGGTATTTCCATTTAATTGTGATCCTTTTTATAATATTTTAATTGCTAATTACCTTTAACAAATCTACACAAAACTCATCAAACAAATGGGATATTAAATTGTCTCTTACACAAACTGAAAACTATCTCCATCAAACAAGCCTTTGTCGCTTAGCTTTAGGTGGGGTATTACCAGCAAAGCCATAAACGAAAGGCTCATAAAAGGTGCATGCAAGCCAGAACCCAAGACTTGTTTAGCAAAGGTATCTAGCTCGGTATAATCCATTGATACTTGCCATGCATCCTTATCGCTCATTAGGCCCGCCACAGGCAATGGAAGCACTTTTTGTGTTTGCTTGTTTACGGCACTTAGGCCCCCTGTGTTTAAAATCAGTAAATTCACCGCTTTGCAAATGGATTCATCATCCACACCCACAGCTATAATATTATGGCTATCATGCGCTACCGAGCTAGCAATGGCACCATCTTTAAAACCAAAGTTTTTTACAAAACTAATAGCCACAGGAGCGGCTTTGTAGCGGTTTATAACCACCATTTTTAGGATGTCGTTTTTGGGCAATATCTCTTTTTTGTCGAGTAGTAATTTATTAGTTATAAGTTGCCCATCAAGGCACTCAATCACATGTTCTTGTTCTTTTATCGGATAGGCAAAATCAGCAATAGTTTTGGGGGCACAGTCAAAATGGTTAACACAATCCACTTGTATCCGTTTGATCTTTGATTGGCCTTTGTCGGCCACCAATTCTCCTTTTATGTATGTTTGCTCTATTATAAAGTTTTGAAGGTCGTGGGTGATGATAAAATCAGCCCAATCGCCAACCTTCAATTTGCCAACAGCCATTTTATAATGCTCAATGGGGTTGAGGCATGCCACTTGCAGCACCTTAAACAAATCGTTCCCTTTTTGCAAAGCCCTTGCCACCAATTGGTTGATATGGCCAATTTCTAAGGCATCTGCATGCTTGTCGTCACTACAAAACATTAGCATTTGGTAGTGTTCGTCCATCAGGGGAATTAGCGCTTCAAAGTTTTTGGCAGCACTCCCTTCTCTGATAAGGACCTTCATGCCTTGTTGTATTTTGAATAATGCCTCTTCGTATGTAAAACACTCGTGGTCGGTACTTATTCCTGCTGCTATGTATTTTTTTGCTATGTCGCCACCAAGACCCGGGGCATGTCCATCAACGGGTTTATTGTATTTTTTTGCTGCAGCAATCTTGGCCATCACCTCAGGGTCTTCATGCAATACCCCAGGAAAATTCATCATTTCAGATAGATACAATATATCAGGAGAGGCAAGCAATTGCTCCACTTCAGCCACACTTACACTAGCACCTGCGGTTTCAAAAACCGTAGCAGGCACGCAGCTAGGTGCACCAAAATTGAAATGAAAGGGTACTTGTTTGGCATTGTTTATCATGTATTCAACACCCTCCATGCCTAACACATTGGCAATTTCGTGCGGGTCGCTAATGGTGCCCACAGTACCATGCAAAACAGCCATTCGTGCAAATTCGCTAGGTACAAGTAAACTGCTTTCAATATGCACATGGGCATCAATAAAACCTGGAAGTATGTATGAATCTAATTTTTCATCAATGGTAGTAATGCTTTTGATACGACCTTCTTCTACCACTATTTGTGCAGGGTAAATATTGCGGTTTACAATATCAATCAGATTGGCTTTGATTTGCATATGTATGACTTCATTTGTTGAACAATGTTACAATAAAAAACCCATTTAACACGATGTTAAATGGGTTTGATGATTGAATTATTTTTTATTAGAATCTTTCGAAAGCAGAGAAGAAAAAGCTAGCTTCGTTAGCCGCATTCTCATCACTATCGCTACCGTGCACAGCATTGGCTTCGATAGAATCAGCATACAAATTACGAATGGTTCCAACATCAGCTTTCTTAGGGTCAGTAGCTCCTATGATGGTTCTGAAATCAGCCACTGCATTGTCTTTTTGTAAAACCGCAGCAACGATAGGACCTGAAGTCATGAAAGAAACTAAATCGTTGAAAAAAGGACGTTCGCGGTGAATACCATAGAATTCACCTGCTTTTTCAGTTGATAAGTGAAGGTATTTCATAGCCACTATTTTGAAACCAGCAGTGGTAACGTGATCTAAAATTTTGCCGATATGGCCATTAGCTACCGCATCTGGCTTAATCATAGTAAAAGTAATATTGCTCATTTTTGTTCTGTTTTGGGGTGCAAAAGTATTCAGCTATTGTTAATTAGCCAAACATTGTTGCAAAAATATTAGATTGCTATTAAGAACTTTGAATTCTTTGCAGCATTTTATCGTGCATTTCTACGAGTGTTTGCTCTAAGTTGAAGGTCCAATCCCAAGTTGGGTAATGTGATTTGAATTTGTTCACATCACTCACATACCAAATATGGTCGCCAATTCGGTTGGTTTCGCTGTAACTAAAACTCATTTTGTTACCAGCTATTTTTTCGCACAAGTCAATTGCTTCAAGCATACTACAGTTGGCATGTCGCCCACCACCTGTATTGTATACTTCACCTTGACGAGGATTCTGGTAGTAATGCCAAAACATGCTTACCAAATCATGGCTATGAATGTTATCTCTAACCTGCTTGCCTTTGTATCCAAAAATGGTGTAGTGATTTTTAGTAATAGCGCATTTCATTAGATATGCTAAGAAACCATGTAGCTGCGCTCCACTGTGATTAGGACCGGTTAAACACCCTCCTCTAAAAACTACAGTTTTAATCCCAAAATATTTGCCATACTCCTGAACCATCACATCTGCCGCTACTTTGCTGGCTCCAAATACCGAGTGTTTGGTTTGGTCTATACTCATCGACTCGTCAATACCATTTTTAAAGAAAGGGTGTGATTCGTCTATTTCCCAACGCTTCTCTAATTCTACTAGTGGTAAAAAGTTAGGAGAATCACCATAAACTTTATTGGTTGATGTAAAAATAAATACGGCATTAGCACAATGCAATCTCGTTAACTCTAACATGTTTAATGTGCCTGTGGCATTCACCCCAAAATCTGTTAAAGGCTCTTTAGCAGCCCAGTCGTGGCTAGGTTGTGCTGCTGCGTGAATGATAAGTTTTATGTCTTTGCCATATTCAGCAAATACTTTTTCAAGCGAAGTGTAATCACGTATATCTATTTCATAAGGCTTAAAGTTTTGATATTTGGCACTCAAGCGAGTTTTATTCCAAACTGTTGAGCCATCTGCACCAAAGAAATACGAACGTAAATTGTTGTCAATGCCAATCACTAAATCAAATTTTTGTGAAAAGAATTCCACCGATTCTCCTCCTATCAATCCACTGCTTCCTGTTACTAATGCTATGTTCATGTTATTTTTGTGTTTGTAGAGCCTTTTAATAATCTTCTCTACCCTAATATGTTTTTTAAATTAATCTCGTTTTGTTTCAACCAATCAAAAGTATCAGAAACCAATGTTTTTACATCTCTTTTAGGTTTCCACCCACTCAATTCATTTAGTTGTGTTGAGTCGCCCACATATATTCTGATATCTGCTGTTCTGTTTTCTTTAATCGAATCTATTTCAATTTTATTTCCAGTTATTTCTTCGCAATGTTTAGTAAGTTCTTGTAAACTGAAACTAACATCAATTCCACCACCTGCATTCAGCGTTTTTCCATTGTATAAATCTAAATTGTGTATTTGGTGATTAATTAAATCAAACAAATCATCTACATGCATCACATCACGCATCTGTTTGCCTTTCCCACCGTAACCTATGTAACTCAATTTTTGTTTGAAATAATGTCGAGCTAACCACAACACCAATACTCCTTGATCCACTTTACCCATTTGCCAAGGACCACTGATTACACCACAACGATTGATGACGGTTTTCATGCCACGCAATTCGTTATATTCAGTTATCATTAATTCTGAAGCTAGCTTTGTAGCACCATAAAAGCTGCGGCTTCCATCTAACGGAAAATCTTCTGTAACCCCATTCGAGCTTATTCCTCTCAACGACTGTGTATCTTTCCAAACAAAGCGTGTTTCTAATTCCTCAAATGCAGCCAATTCAAGGTTTTTAATTGGATAAATTCTACTAGTTGAAAGGAAAATAAAGGCTGCCTTGTGTTTATCGGCCAACTCTAAGCAATTTACTGTGCCAAATAAATTCGCATTGATAAGTGGGTATATTGGAGAACTTATACCTGACATAACCGAAGGGTCGGCAGAGGCATCAATAATAACATCTAAATGTTCAAATTGATTTAAGTCTTCTTGGTTACGAATATCACCATGAACAAACTGAACATTTGCTTCTTTAAGTCGGGGAATATTAAGTTCCGAGCCTCTTCTTCTTAAATTATCAAATGCTATAACATTGTAGCTTGGGTATAATCGTTTGAAATTGATACACAATGTTGAGCCTACAAAACCTGCCCCGCCAGTTATTAATATTTGTTTTGACATATTGAAAAAAGGATTGCAAGTTTAAGGCTTTCATGTGATTTTTGCCATTATTTTAAATTCCTGATAAACTGACAATTGGATTGTAATAGCCGAGCTTAAATTAAAATAATATAGTAGTCTCAATTTATAATAGTTTGCCTATGCCATAAAAAAAATTACTTTTGCATCGGCAAGCGGTACTAGTAGCTCCTTTTAATCCCCCAGGTCTTGATCGAAGCAAGGGCGTAAAGTTGTAGCACTGAGATACAGCTTGCCTTTTTTGTTTTATTTGGGGTTCATTTCATTCCTTATTCAATCCAAGTATAATTTGCTAACAGCTTTTTTATTACTTTTTTGATTTATTAACTTACACTAAGATGAAGTTACGAAACACTTTTTTCTCAAGCTAAATTAGTAATCCTCAATTTTTTGAAAAACTATATTCTTTTATAAACCTTATTTTCTTCAATTTGCAAAACTATATTACATACGATCTTAGTCAATTGGGCATTGTGATAATAAGTGTAGTCGACATTGTTATGAATGGCGATTTTTTTGTGATTTATGGAATATCATTTCGACATATCAACTGTCGGGTGGGAAGAATTTACAGAAACTAATGAGATAATTGTTAGGACTAATTTTGAATGATAATAGATTTGATATAGCAAAATTCTTTTAAACCAAATTCTCCTAATTCTCTCCCAAAACCAGAATGTTTTATGCCTCCAAAGGGAAAGCGCACATCGCTTCTAACCAATCGATTGATAAAAACTTGCCCGCTCTCAATCTTATCTGCCATGTCTTTTGCTTTGATAATGTTTTTACTCCAAATAGAAGCACCTAAGCCAAAACGTGTATCATTGGCAATGTATATAGCTTCTGCATCATTCTCAAACTTAAATAAGCTTAAGACTGGTCCAAATAATTCTTGGCTATAGGCGGGCATATTTGATTTAATGTTTGATAATAAAGTAGGGGGATAAAAGTAACCCTGATTAACTATTTGTTTAGATTGAAATACGATTTCTGCACCCAACTTAACCGAATTATCTACCTGTTTGGAAATATTCTCCAATAAATCAAATCTAGCTAAAGGACCAATGTTTACGTTTTGATGTAGCGGGTTACCCATTTTTAATTTCATTACTTCGCTTATAATTCTTTCGCTAAATTCAGCTATAATATTTTCATGAACTATAAATCTTTTGGCGGCAATACAGCTTTGTCCATTGTTCTGAAAGCGTGAGTTTATTGCTACTGGAATGCAAGCATCTAAGTCGGCATCCTCTAAAACAATGAAAGGGTCGCTTCCTCCTAATTCTAAAACAGATTTTTTAATATTTTTTGCTGCTTTGGCAGCTACTGCTGATCCTGCTTTTTCGCTACCTGTTAGCGTTACTGCTTTTATTCTATCGTCTGAAATAATATCTTCAACTTGATTATCATCGGCAAAAATAGTTCTCACATATTTACCCAAACCTGCTTCATTAAATATTTGTTGTAAGGCAATACTGCATTGAGGCACATTAGGTGCGGGTTTAACTAATATAGTGTTTCCACTCATCAGTATGGGTATTACACTTCTTAGTATTTGCCAGTAGGGAAAATTCCATGGGAAAACTCCCAAAACAACTCCCATTGGTTGAAATTGAATTTCGATACTAGAATTAAGTTCAGTTTGAATTAACTGCTTTTGTAACAATGCCTCAGTTTGATTTGCATAAAATTCACAAGCAGAAACGGCCTTTAATATTTCAGCTTTGGCTTCATGAAGAAGTTTGCCCATTTCGCGAGAAGCAAGCTCCGCAAGCTTGTCGGCATCTCTTTTAAGTGTTTTTGATAAATTATGTATTAATTCACCACGTTCACTAAAAGATTTACTTTTCCATATTTGATAGGCATTGTTAATACTTGAGATTTCTTGCTCTAAATCATTTTCAGAAATGAATTCAAACTGAGCTAATATTTCTTCGGAATATGGATTTATAGAAATGAAATTTTTCAAATTGCTTTTTGATAGGTGACAAAAGTATATCAAACATACTTTGTTTTGATTTATTAAAACAAAAAAACCATGCCTTCATCGAAAACATGGTTTTTTTAAATCAAAAAATATTATTTTAACGAGTTAATCCAATTTGCTATTTTAATGATGTCTTCAGCAGGTACATTCGGCAATGGAGCCATTGGGGGATAGCCGGCCCAATGTTCAGGCATAGGTTTGTGAACAAGTTCTACGATTTGTTCAGGAGTATAGTTTTTTTGTGCCACTTCTTTATATGCTGGTCCAACCAAACGGGTATCAACTGTATGGCAAGTTAAACAAGTGTTTTTTTGTAGTAACTCTTGAATATCAGCAGGTATTTGAGTAGTGGCTGAGGCTGTAGTTGTTTCTGTCGTAGTTTGACTGTTTGATTGTGATGGCGTATTGCTATCACCACATGCAGCAAATGCAAATATTGCGGCACCAATGCTTGATAAAATAATTGTTTTTTTCATGGTTCGAATTTATTCTAATATTAAAGTGATAAATGTTAATTTTTTAAAGTTAGTATACCCTAAATGTAATCTTTCAATACAATTAGTTTCAGGTCCCAAATCATAAAAATGCCCCTTTCAAGGAATCCTTAAAAGGGACATTTTTTAAAATAATATTTTTAATTTTCGGCTAAAAATTGAGATGCAAAATACTCTCTATTCATGCGGGCAATTACAGATAAAGGAATTTCTTTAGGGCATTCTGCTGAACATGCACCTGTATTGGTGCAATTTCCGAAACCTTCTGCATCCATTTGGTTTACCATAGCTATTACACGTTGTGTTGCCTCTGGTTTACCTTGTGGTAATAAAGCAAACTGTGTTACTTTAGCACCCACAAATAACATTGCTGATGAGTTTTTGCAAGCGGCTACACATGCACCACAACCAATACATGAAGCTGCTGCAAACGATTCATCAGCATCATTTTTAGGGATGGGTAAGTTGTTTGCATCTTGAGCATTTCCTGTATTAACAGATACAAATCCACCTGCAGCTTGAATCCTGTCAAACGAACTTCTATCGACAGCTAAATCTTTTATAACAGGGAAAGCCGCAGCTCTCCATGGTTCAACAACGATGATATCGCCATCTTTAAAACTTCGCAT
>CAIVPY010000423.1 GCA_903907885.1 uncultured Bacteroidota bacterium | reverse complement strand
CTCATATTGCCTTTATTAAACACCTGATAGGCATTCATAACGGGAATTATCACCAACCTATCACCACCAAATCCTGAAGCATTACCCCTTTCCTTCAACACCCCTACTACCCTATACTTTGCCGCACCCACCATGATACTCTCCCCTACAGGCATCTTATTATTTTTAAATAATTTTGTTTTTATCTCCTTACCAATGATGCAAATATTAGAGGCAGCTTTGGCTTCTCTTGCACTGAAATTTCTCCCCATTTCAATATCATAGCCCGAAACTTTGAGGTAGTTTTCATCACCTCCCATTACCATTACATTGGGTTCAGTTTTATAGCTCTGAAATTTTATAGTACTTGCAAAACTTGCATTTGCAGATATGGATGAAGTGCCAGGATAATTAAACTCGTTGACAAAATTGATAGCTTCGTCTTTTTTAATAATCTCATAACTTGCCACAGATCGCCCATGCTGCCTTCTAGCCCTTCCCCCACCAGGATTTTTAATATTGAAGGTATTGGCCCCCATATTCGAAAAATTCTTATTGATAGACGACTTAATACCATCAATAGCTGTAAGAATTCCCACCAATGCCGTTATACCAATGGAAATAATCAAAGCTGTTATCACAGCCCTAAGCATATTCCCCTTGATAGAAGTGAAAGATATTTTTATGTTTTCAACTAAAGTCAATGCCCAAAACTATGGATTAAACATGAATTAGGCGAAAAAAATTTATAAGCGGAAAAATCATTTCTATTTATACCGATTTAGTATTTTGCATGAATTATGGTACATATTGAATTAAACCGAGTGGTTGGTAATTTTGGTTTTGAGGCCAAAGACGCTAACGGACACATCGTAAAACTAGATACCACCGAAGCCAATGGTGGAAATAATTTTGGAGCGAGTCCTATGCAAACCATGCTAATGGCCTTAGGCGGTTGCTCTGCCATTGATGTGGTTTCGATACTAAACAAGCAACGCCAAACGGTTGTTGATTTTAACATAAAAATAGATGCCGAACGTGAACAAGGCAAAGAACCTGCACTTTGGAAATATGTAAAAATTAACTTTTTCTTGAAAGGTGAGATAGATTATGATAAAGCTTATAGGGCTTGTCAACTCTCAATGGAGAAGTATTGCTCGGTGGGAGCCACGCTCATGTTGGCAGGTTGTAAAATAGACTGGGAACTTCAAATTAGTGAATAAATAAGCTTTTAGTATAAACATAAAGCTATTTGCTTTCTTTAGTTTTGAGCCCTAATTTATTAATACTAGATGAGAATTCATTTTATATCTATAGGCGGTGCAGTGATGCACAACATGGCCATTGCTTTGCACAAAAAAGGTTACCAAGTTACAGGCAGTGATGATGAGATTTATGAACCCGCAAAAAGCCGTCTTGAAAAATATGGTCTTTTACCCAAATCATTCGGTTGGAACGAAGCCAATATCACTTCGAATATAGACGCGATTATATTGGGTATGCATGCCCGAAAAGACAATCCGGAAATGATCAAGGCTTTGGAATTAGGCCTCAAGATTTATTCCTTCCCTGAATACATGTTTGAGCAAACCAAAGACAAACTTAGAATTGTAGTGGGTGGAAGTCATGGCAAAACCACCACCACTGCTATGATTCTGCATGTATTAAATCAATACAAGATTGAATTTGATTATTTGGTAGGCTCTCAATTAGAGGGATTCGAAACCATGGTAGGATTTAGCAAGGATTCGAAAATAGCTGTATTTGAAGGTGACGAATACCTAACCAGTGCCCTCGATTTAAGACCTAAGTTTCATGTATACAAAGCTGATGTAGGTATTATAACAGGAATTGCTTGGGACCACATGAATGTGTTTCCAACTTTTGAAAACTATGTAGATCAATTCAAGATTTTTGTTGAAGGCTTACCCAAAGAGGGTTCCATCATCTATTCTGCCGATGATAACGAGGTTTTAAAACTCATTGAAAAGGCAAACATTGCAGCAGAAAAAATTCCTTATTCAACACCCAAGTTTGAAGTGAATGATGGCAAATTCTCATTCAAAATGGATGAGACTACTTACCACATTTCATTTTATGGAACACATAATCTTCAGAACATGATGGCTGCAAAACATGCTTGTAACAAAGCGGGTTTAAGCGACCAACAATTCTTTGAGGCTATTCA
Source organism: uncultured Bacteroidota bacterium (assembly GCA_903907885.1). GTDB lineage: Bacteria > Bacteroidota > Bacteroidia > UKL13-3 > UKL13-3 > RGVD01. The sequence goes on along the minus strand of CAIVPY010000423.1, from coordinate 2,528 downwards.
GAGTTTTAAGGGAACAGCCAAAAGACTGGAGACCTTGTATGAAGACGCTAAATGCTGCATTGTAAGAGATTTTGCACATGCCCCTTCAAAACTAAAGGCTACCGTAAATGCCATGAGAGAGCTGCACTCTAAAAGAAAATTAATTGCTGTTTATGAACTGCACACCTATAGCAGCTTAAACAAAGAATTTTTGCCACAGTATAAGGACAGCATGGACAAAGCCGATGTGAAAGCCGTTTTGTTTAGCAAACACGCCCTCGAAATGAAAAAAATGCCCATGCTTGATGAAGAGGAAGTAGCCAAGCATTTTGGTGAAGGGGTAAAAGTATTTTCAGACAAAAACCAATTAAGAACCTATATCGAGCAGCATTATAGCAAGCACGAAAGTTTGCTATTAATGAGTAGCGGCACTTTTGATGGCATGAGTCTGGAGTTTTAATTTGTAATTCTTTTTTGAAATAGCATTTGCCCAAATTCTACTATAATTATGTATTTTTGAAATATGGATACGCCAAAGGATTTTAAGCTAGATCGTTCTGCTTTTAAAAAGCAAAGCCTTAAAGAGGCTGATGATAATTTGGCTTATTGGCAAAACAAAACTTATGAAGAACGACTTGCGGCAGCCTTTTATCTCAATAGTGTTGCCTATAATTTCGACATTAACAATCCACCAAGAATGGATAAGTCTGTTTTTAGTATGCGTAAGCACGAGAAATAGGCTTCCACTCTAAAGATATATAGCATTATAACCAAGTTTTTATAGAAAAAAGCCCATCAAAAAAATCTATGGGCTACAAAAAATATTTATTATTCTTATTTATATAAAACCTCTTTTACTGCTTTAACCACTTTAGGTACGCTCGGCAAAAACTCGCTAACAAATGAAGGAGCATAGCCCAATGGCGTATCGGCAGTTGTAATTCTGTGAATGGGTGCATCTAAAAAATCAAAAGCTCTTTTTTGAACCATATAGGTAATCTCAGTGGAGATGGAAGCCAATGGCCAAGCTTCTTCAACAATTACGAGTCTGTTTGTTTTCTTAACCGATTCTATTACTGTATCATAATCGATAGGTCGAACCGTGCGCAAATCAATCACTTCAACGCTAATATTTTCTTTAGCCAATTCTTCGGCAGCCGCCAAAGCTACTTTCATAATTTTACCAAAAGACACAATGGTTACATCCGAACCTTCACGTTTAATATCTGCTTTGCCTATTGGAATTAAGTATTCTTCTTCGGGCACTTCGCCTTTATCGCCATACATTTGCTCGCTTTCCATAAATATAACAGGGTCGTTATCTCTAATAGCAGATTTTAGTAAACCTTTGGCATCATATGGATTTGAAGGAACTACCACTTTCAAGCCTGGGCAGTTGGCATACCAATTTTCAAAAGCCTGACTATGTTGAGCGCCAAGCTGACCTGCACTGCCTGTTGGACCACGAAAAACCATAGGAATATTAAACTGTCCACCGCTCATTTGGTATATTTTGGCAGCAGCATTTATTACTTGGTCAATGGCAACCAATGAAAAATTAAACGTCATAAATTCTACTATCGGACGCAATCCATTCATAGCTGCACCCACACCAATTCCAGCAAAACCAAGTTCGGCAATAGGTGTATCAATAATACGTTTTTCGCCAAATTCGTCCAACATTCCCTGACTCACTTTGTATGCTCCATTGTATTCAGCTACCTCTTCACCCATCAAAAAAACATCATTATCTCTGCGCATCTCTTCATTCATGGCTTCGCGCAAGGCTTCTCTAAACTGTATTACTCTCATTATTGATATGGTGATATTTTTTATTTGCAGCAAAAATAGATTTATTAAGGCTTTATCAAAATTAAGCTGCACCCAATTTTTAAAAATGTGGAATAAGAAAGATTCAACTATTATTTTAAGATGGATGTATCACATTCGTTTTCAATTGTAGTTGCTTACAAAAGTTATCATGAATGCTTGTTTGAAACAAGGTACAAGCTTATCTTGCCCTCAAATATTTTATGAAATCAGTTTTGTTAGTTTCAATAGGTGGAGCCATAGGTTCAGTAGCAAGGTATTTTGTTGCTTTGCTTTTTAAAGAGTGGCTCAATATTTCATATCCTATACATACCATAATAGTAAATATTATTGGTTGTTTTTTTATAGGTTTTATTGCTACACAAGTATTAAAATTTAACAATCCAGATAATGTTCGCTTATTTGTAATTATGGGTGTTTTAGGGGGCTTTACTACTTTTTCATCTTATAGTTTTGAAGTAATGCAGATGTTTAAAAACAGGATGTTTGCTCAAGCCTTGTTGTATTTTTTAGGTTGGCCGGTGGCCATGGTGTGGAGTGTGTGCGTGTTGTACGCATCTTTGGGTTTTCGCCAATTCAGCCACCACTTCACCGACATCCGTGATGCCTTAGATGCCGGGGATGAGCCCTTGGCGCGACAACTTTTAGCGAGATGGCAGCACGTCTCGGTGGGTACCTTGCCACGTAGCGAGTTGCTGCGCCATGTCATTGAACATTCG
>CAIVPY010000422.1 GCA_903907885.1 uncultured Bacteroidota bacterium | reverse complement strand
ACACACACACACACACACACACACACACACACACACACACACACACTGTTCCTCTGCCGGTTACACACGCAACACAAATGCACACGCACACGCGCACACGCGCTCCGAAATTACACCTCCGATGCCTCTTTCAGCTCCCCTTTCATTGCACCCATTCTTCGGCGAGTGCTGGATTACACCAAAATTTACACCTCACTTGCAATATCAATGTTCTTGCAGGGTCAATTTTCCCTGGCCTCGAAGCATATTCGCGGTTGGTTATGTTGTTTATTAAAAAACCAAAGCTAAGGTTTTGGTTGGGGTTATAATTAAATCGAATATTATGAACATAATCCCCTGTTCCAGCTCTTTCAAAAAAACTTTTCACACCCGGTAACACTGCCACTAGGTTATCTACTTTTTCATAAATACTATAATAAAACAATGAATAGCCAATGCTGTATTTTCGGTATTCCGCCTCTATATCAATTTTACCAATGCCCCTGTTACGATAAGGTAGTAATACTTTATAAAGGTAGGATCCACTATCTATTTTGTCAGTTCCAAAGCTTTTAACGAATTTATCAAAATACATTCCAAAATCTTCAAGGCGAGTATCTGAACTGATATTAACTGGCAATGTATAAGTGTATCCTGTAATGGTTCTAATCATCACATTTTTTATTTTCCCTTCGCCAGTTAAAGAAATTTCAAAGCCAGCAGCTCTAGTTTTGCCTACATTTTGAGCTTTAAATCCTATTACACCATCAGTTACTTTTGGCTGACCGGTAATAGGGTCAATCTCAAACTTTGGTTTTATCCATTGATCAAATTTAAAATCAATCATACTATCGTATTGTTGAACAAACATGGCAAAATCAGCAGATGCAATAAAATTACCAATTTTAAACCCTTGCTGAATACCTAGTTCAGCAGTCCAACCTTTCTCGGGTACTAGGTTTGGATTGGGTAAAACATTCAATGTAGAAACTCGGTCGTTGACATATTTCTCACCAATTGTAGGCACCCTGTATCCTTCGTTATAATTACTTCTAATAAAAGTTTTTTCTGCCAATTGGTAATTAATTCCGAACCTTTTTAAAAGACCAGTTGTATTTGGTATGGTATCGGTAATTAAGTATTCATATCTACCACCAACAATAAAAGTAAATCGTTTGAAGTTATACTCAAGTTGACTATAAATAGCTGCGCTTCCTCCAGCAAAAGCACCTTTATATACATTGCCAACGCTCCACATAGTGGTACTATAAATGCCTGAATTGATTGAAAAGTGAGGATTTAATTTCACTCGATTATTGTAATCTAAAGCATATAAATTAGCTACAGCATCATCCATATCAGGATTCTTTGTTTTATCTATGATACGTCTAATCTGATAAAACCTGAATTTTAAAGCATGGCTCATGTTCCCATATTTATAATCAATGTGAGGGTCGATGCTGATAATTTGATTAAGGTTAATAATTGGCTTTGAATTGTTATATTGTTTTAATGAGCCTGTATCTGCATTTTGCCACAGAAAATAACTGCCCGAATAGTCGAGCATAATATTGGCATTTAATCCAAAACTAAGATTAGGAATGGATTTGGGTCTATACCTTGTTTTGATATAGCTTCTCATTCGGTGTTCATCATTGTACTGCAAATGACTGTTAATACTAGTAATGTTACCGCTTACCACTAAATCAAAATTCCCAAAAGCTTGTTTATGGCTAAATGACAAACCAGTTTGGTTTGGCATCCCAGCTAATGAGTCCCACCAATTGATATATTTTCTATCAAAATTTCGCATTACACCTTGGTAGAATTGTATTTTGGTTTGAGGTTTTTTGCCTGGCCAGCCTGTTCTAACGTTTACAGTGCCATTTAGTGCCGAAGAGCCATAAAGTACCGAAGCCGAACCTTTAATAACCTCAATTTGATCAGCTGCCTCAATTGGTAAAAATTTCCAGCGCACATCTCCTAAGTCTGCACCCAAAAGTGGCATATCATCTAACAAAACTGATACTTTACTTCCTGTATTAAAGCTATATCCTACACCTCCCCTAATAGTTGCTTGTCCATCTACTACTTGAATACCAGGAATGCGATTTATAACTTGCGACAAATCTTGAGAGGCTGTGTTTTCAATTAAATAGGGTTTGATAATACTCACAGATGTTATTTCACGTGCAATTTTTTTTTCTTCACGACTACCTGATACTACAAACTGTTCAAGTTGATTTTGAAAAGGCTCTAATTCAATGTTAAAAGTACGAATACCAAAATCTTCTTCATTTATGGTTCTTTCATACAATCGATGCCCTACCCTTGATACCCTTAATAAGTGTTTTCCTGGTTGAGTTTTAAACCTAAAAAAACCAATACTGTCCGTAATCTGTTTTTCGCCCTTATCCAATATTACTGTTGCCATTTGTAAAGGCTCATCTGTTATTATATCAGTTATCTTGCCCTGTATGATTAGGTTTTGAGCAAATAGGGTACACGAAAACCATGAACAATGAAATATGAAAAGAATTATTCGAATCGAGCCTTTAATCATTATCAGATAGTTACTATTTTTTTTAGCTAAATTATGTCAAGTTTACTAAATATTTTCATTTACTGCTAAAAATCTTATTTTGTTTTTGTGCAAGTAGAGAAACAATTACTAATTTCGAGCGGTTTTTAAGAGTAAAAATAATAAAATCATAAATATTGAAATGGGTAATTTAAAAGAGAAATTTGCGGAAAAAGCCATGCCATTGGCTATAGAAATTAGAAATTTTGTAAAAGAAAATGCCAATGTATCATTAGGAGAATTCACTGTTGAGGATGTATATGCAGGTCAAAAAGGTATTATTGGTTTGCTTACCGAAACATCTTTATTAGATTCAAACGAGGGTATTCGTTTTCGTGGTTTTACCATTCCTGAATTACGTCAATTGCTTCCAAAAGTGCCAGGTGGTACAGAGCCATTGCCCGAAGGTTTGTTTTATTTGATGTTGATTGGAGAATTGCCAAATTATGATGATGTGTTGGAAATTCAAGCCAATTGGGCTGCACGCTCCACTGTGCCTGCACATGTGTATGCGGCTTTGGATGCCTTGCCTATTAGCACTCATCCTATGACTCAATTGACGATAGCTATTATGGCTTTGCAAACCGAATCGGTTTTTGCTAAAGCGTATCGTGAAGGCATCAACAAAAAAGATTATTGGAGTTATACATATGAAGATGTTTGTACATTATTGGCTCGTTTGCCTTTGGTAGCAGCATACATATACAGAAGAACCTATAAAAATGGTGACCATATAGCAGCTGATCCAAAATTGGATTGGGCAGCAAATTT
>CAIVPY010000421.1 GCA_903907885.1 uncultured Bacteroidota bacterium | reverse complement strand
TATCGCGCCACATTTGGGATGTGGAGGTCGTAGGTTCGAATCCTGCCACCCCGACAAAAGCCAGTAAATCAATGATTTACTGGCTTTTTTTATGCTTTGACATATGTTATTTTATTACAAAGATTGATTTCTCGGATTATCAAAAATTAAATTATTAGTATTTGTTCAATTTCAAAATAATTGAGTCAAATTATTATCTTCGCCACCTTTCGTTATTAATGGTGAAAAAAAATAAAGTTAGTTTAAAAGATCAGATAGTTATTGAAAAACTACCACAACACATTGCCATTATTATGGATGGAAACGGTCGTTGGGCTAAAGGCTTAGGAAAACTAAGAATTTTTGGACATAAAAAAGGCGTTTCGTCTGTACGTGAATGTGCTGAAACCAGTGCTGAACTTGGGATAAAATATCTTACACTTTATACTTTTTCAACCGAAAATTGGAGTCGTCCAAAAATTGAAATAGATGCAATTATGGAACTCTTGGTTAGTACCATTAGAAAAGAAAAAGAAACTTTAATGAAAAATGGCATTAAACTTCAGACCATTGGTGATATCAATTCTTTGCCTACTAAATGTGCATCAGAATTAACGAAGACAATTGAGGAAACTGCCTGTAATACTAAAATGACATTGGTATTGGCTTTAAGTTATAGTGCTAAGTGGGATATGATTAATGCCATTAAACAAATTTCAACTAAAGTGAAAGATAATTCGTTAGCTATTGAAGACATTAACGACATAACTATCAATCAACATTTATCAACCCGAAATTTGCCACACCCAGAGCTACTTATTAGAACCAGTGGAGAACAAAGAATTAGCAATTTTATGCTTTGGGAGCTGGCTTATAGTGAGTTATATTTTACTTCAAAATTATGGCCCGATTTTAATAAAGAAGATTTATACGAGGCCATTTTAGACTATCAAAATCGAGAAAGAAGGTTTGGAAAAACAAGTGAACAAGTATCGTAACATGTACAAAACGAAAATATTATTTCTATATATTTTATTGATATTTGTTTCTATAAAGCTTTCAGCCCAAATAGACACATCAAATCAACTAATTACGGTTGATTATTCTTCCCCAAAAACCTACGAGTTAGCTGGAATTGATATTGTTGGAACAAATTATTACGATAAAAGTGTATTAGCCGTATTAACAGGTCTATCGGTTGGACAAAAAATTAGAATTCCTTCTGATGACATCACAAAAGCTATTAATAGTTTATGGAAACAAAAGCTGTTTGATGATGTGAAAGCTAAAATAAAACTTATTCAAGACGATAAGCTAACGATAGAATTTGTATTAAGAGAAAAACCTAGATTATCAACCTTTTCTCTTAAAGGCTTGAGCAAAGGTAAAGCTGAAGATTTAAGAGATGAATTAACACTTCGTACGGGTCAAATCATAAACGAAAACATGATTAGTACGACAAGAAGAGAAATAATCAAGCACTTTGTAGATAAAGGATATACTGATGCAAAAGCCGAATTTGAATCTATTGTAGATGATGCAGCTAAAAACACTTCAAAACTAAAAATTACCATCGAAAGAGGCCCTAGAATAAAAATATATGATATAACTTTTACGGGCAACAAAGCACTAACCGCAAGAGAAATTAGAGGTTTATTTAAAGAGACTAAACGAAAAAGAAAATTGTTTGCTAAATCAAAATTCATCGAGGATGATTATACTGAAGATAAACAAAAAATCATTGATAAATATTTGAGCATGGGATACAGAGATGTTCAAATAACATCAGATAGTATTTGGCGTAATGGGGGTAAGGGAATTGAAATCAAAATCAATATTGTTGAAGGACAGAAATATTATTTCAGGAATATTAAGTTTGTTGGTAACAACAAATACAAAGACGAGGAACTTAACTCTGTTTTAAAAATTAAAAGAGGTGATGTATATGACCAGTCTAATTTAGATTCGAAATTAAATATGAGTCAAAGTAGCTTAGATATCAGCACCTTGTATATGGATGATGGCTATTTGTTTTTTAGGGTTGAGCCTATAGAAGTTTTGGTTGAAAACGATTCTATTGATTTAGAAATTAGGATATATGAAGGCGCACAAGCGAGGGTAAATAAGGTTACGGTTAAGGGTAACACTAAAACTAGCGACCATGTAATTTTAAGAGAACTTAGAACCAAACCTGGTCAGCTTTTTAGCAGAAGTGATGTTACTCGTTCACTTCGCGAGTTGGGTCAAATAGGATACTTTAACCCTGAAGCTTTAAATGTAAATCCGATGCCTAATCCACAAACAGGTACCGTAGATATTGAATACAAAGTAGAAGAAAGAGCAAGTGATCAGATTGAATTGTCGGGAGGTTGGGGTGCAGGAACTGTTATAGGAACACTGGGATTAACATTAAATAATTTTTCGGCTCGAAAAGTAGGGGACAAAAAAGCTTGGAGTCCAATACCTTCAGGTGATGGACAAAGACTTTCGCTAAGAGCACAAACCAACGGCACATATTATCAATCTTATAACGCTTCATTCACAGAGCCTTGGCTTGGTGGTAAAAAACCTAACTCATTATCAGTTTCTATATATCACTCACGACAATCGAATGGATATCCATCAGGTGATAATAGACTTGCTGGGTTATATACAACAGGATTGGTTGTTGGATTGGGTAAAAGATTACATTGGCCAGATGATTATTTTACATTGCTTTACCAAGCTTCATTTCAACAATACAACCATCAATACAGTGCTTTGGGGCAACCATATTTAGCCAATATAAACCAAGGCATATCAAATAACTTGAGTTTGAAATTTGTATTGTCAAGAAATAATTTGGCTATAAATCCTATTTTCCCTACAAGTGGATCAAACATTTCTTTGTCTTTACAGCTTTCTCCACCTTATTCGTTTTTTAATGATAAGGATTATTCGAAAGTAAGTGCAATTGAAACCACAAGGTGGTTAGAATTTCATAAATGGAAATTTGATGCTTCGTGGTTTACCAAAATTTTCGGAAAAGAAAAAGCTTTGGTGTTAATGACAAGGGTTAATTATGGCTTATTAGGCTATTATAACCAAGCAACAGGAATTACTCCTTTTGAAAGATTCTGGGTAGGAGGAGCTGGTTTAGTAGGATTTAACCTTGATGGCAGAGAACTTATTGCCCTTCGTGGGTATCCTGATAACTCATTAACTCCAATTGCATACGATGCAGCAACAGGTTATTTGCGTCAGCAAGGAGCAACCATCTATAACAGATATACCATGGAATTACGTTATCCAATTTCATTAAATCCTCAAGCCACAGTTTTTCCATTGGTATTTGCCGAAGCCGGTGGCGCATGGCTTAAGTTTAGAGATTTTAATCCATTTGATGTATATAGAAGTTATGGTATGGGAGTTAGAATATTCTTACCTATGTTTGGTATGATTGGATTAGATTATGGTTGGGGAATTGATCGTTTACCTAGTACTGGTGGGGTAAGCGGTGGTAATTTTCACTTCTTAATTGGACAACAGTTTTAAAATGATAAACAACTTTATTATATGAAAAAATATTTGTTTTTAGTTGCCATTTTCACATTAACCTTAATGGGAAATCTATTTGGCCAAAGATTTGCTTATGTTGACACGGAATACATTTTGGATATGATGCCTGATTATCGTTCGGCTCAAAAACAGTTGGATGCCATTTCGTTAGATTGGGAAAAAGACATGAATAAAAAGCAAGATGATATAGACAAAATGTATCATGAATTTGAAGCTGAAAAGATTTTACTAACCGAAGAGTTAAAGAAAAAAAAAGAAGCTGAGATTAAAGCTAAAGAACAAGAATTAAAAGACTATAGAAACTTAAAATTCGGATATGAAGGTGATTTATTCAAAAAAAGAGCTGATTTAATTAAACCAATTCAAGACAGGATTTTTGATGCAGTGCAAAAAATTGCAAAAACTAGTGCTTTAGACTTTATATTTGCAAAAGGAGGAGAGGTTATTATGTTGTATTCTAATTCTAAGTATGATAAAAGCGATGAAGTACTTAAAGAATTAGGAATAGTTATTACTAAATCTAAAAACACACCAACTATAATACCAAATACTAACCCGAATCCTAATACACCACCTACAAATGGTGGAAATAATAACCCAACAGATAAAAAATTTTAAACCCAAAAGAACACAAATAATAATATGATGAACAAAGTTTCAAAAATTGCAATGGCCTTAACATTAATGTTTTGTTTAGGCTTAATGAAAGTATCAGCACAAAAAATAGCTTATGTAGATTTACAAGAAATCATGACTATGATGCCTGAGTACAAAAAAGCCAACACAGATATGGAAGGCTTCAGTAAATCTCTTGAAGATGAATTGAAAAAAATGAGTGAAGAGTTTCAAAAGAAATATGCTGATTTTGAAAAAAATGCAGCTAAACTGCCTGAAGCTATCAAAGAAGTAAAGCAAAAAGAATTGCAAGATATGCAAGGTCGTATTCAAGAGTTTCAACAATCAGCTCAAGAAAATGCACGTAAAAAAGAAGCTGAATTGCTAAAACCAATTATCGAAAAAGCAAAAGCTGCCATAGGTGCTGTAGCCAAAGAAAGTGGCTATGGATATGTTATGGATAGCAATACAGCTGGTTTCTTATATAAACCTGAATCGGATAACTTATCTGGCTTAGTAAAAAAGAAACTTGGTTTACAGTAATTTTTTAAAATAACACTATTATTTAATAGGCTGTCTATAAAAAGACAGCCTATTTTTTTATACTTGAACCTATGCAATGGATTGATTTATTAAAAAAATTTCGTTACAACCAAAAAGAAAATTCAAACTTAACTTCCGAAAGAAGTGAATTTGAAATAGATTTTGATCGCATTATATTTTCATCAGCATTCCGAAAACTACAAGACAAAACACAAGTAATTCCAATGCCTGAGGAAGACTTTGTACATACTCGCTTAACACATAGTTTAGAAGCTTCAAGTGTAGGTCGTTCGTTAGGACGCAAAGCTGGAAATTATTTAATACATAAATATCCAGCACTTAAGGATGCTGATATTAGCAGCTACGATATTGGATGTATTGTGGCAGCAGCAAGCCTTGCTCACGACATTGGAAATCCTCCCTTTGGGCATAGTGGCGAAGCAGCTATTAGCGAGTATTTTTTGAATGGAAAAGGTAGAAAATATGAAACAAAAATTAATGATGAAATAAAATGGAGTGACTTAATACGTTTTGAAGGCAATGCAAATGGTTTTAAAATTCTTACCAATTATAGCGGAGGCTCCGATGGAGGATTAAGGCTGACTTATCCAACCCTTGCTGCATTTTCCAAATACCCAAAAGAAAATTTTGTGAATGAAAATTCGGATAGAGCAAGTCAAAAAAAATATGGTGTATTTCAACACGAAAAAAACATCTTTTTACCCATAGCCACTGAATTAAAACTACGTGAATTGGATGGTACAAAAAACATCAGTTATGCCCGACATCCATTGGCATTTTTGGTTGAAGCTGCCGATGATATTTGCTACAGCATTATTGATTTTGAAGATGGTTTGCGACTAAAGCTTATAGATTATTATTATGCCGAAAAATACCTTTATCCTTTACTTGGTAATAAGTTAAACCATGAGAAGCTATTAAGCATGAACATGGACGAACAGATTGCTTTTTTAAGGGCATCTGTTATTAATATTTTGGTGGATGATATAGCCAACATATTTGCAGAAAATGAAGAAGGTATGTTAGATGGAAGTTTTGATAAATCGCTTATCAAACTTAGCAAGTATGCTATGATAATTGAAGATATAAAAAGTATTACACGACAAAAAGTGTATCAATCGCGTGTGGTGTTAGAGATTGAAGCCGCTGGATTTGAAGTGTTGGGTGGTTTGCTTGATATGTGTATTGAGGCAGTTAATAATATGGCTGAAGCCAATACCAAAACATTTTACCGAAGCAGAAAAATAATAGAACTAATACCCGAGCAATATATTGGAACGAATAAAAAGCCAAACACAGATTTATACATTCGAATTATAAAAATTTGTGAATTTATAGCTGGAATGACAGATAGCTATGCCATACATTTTTATAAAAAATTAAAAGGCATTGAATTGCCAAAACTATAGTATCTCTCTTAATTGAAGCCTTGAGCCTTTCAATAGATAGATTATAAACCTAAGTGATTTTCTATCATTTTTTGTTCATCTTTGTTAAATTAATCTTGAGAAAGATGAAGACGAAATACTTGTTATATACAGTTGTGCTCTTGGGTCTTTTTACAACTTGTACAAAAGACCCTAGCGGTAGTTCTGATTGCCCTCCTGTGAAAGATGTTTACTTTAGATTTAAAGATACACTTGCAACCAGTTTGGTAGATGTTTATAAACAAGGCGACACACTGAAATTGAAGCACAATAGCGGTACCATTTATTATTTTGTTGCCCAAAAACCAGATAGTGGTTATACCTTTAAAAAGCCTGTTACATATGGCACCTGCGATGAGGATAATTACTATCTGCAATACTATCAAATTGAGCTAAAACCAACTGTGCAAACACTTACGAGTATTTTTGTTAAGGTGTTTTATAAATATAGTGGGACAAGCACTCAAGATGCATTTAGAGTTGATTTTAATAGTGGATATTATGAAACAATACCAAATATTCCCCCCCCTCCTCCATCAACATTCTATTATAAAGATTATATAATAAACAATATAGTTTATAATAATGTAGGGAAAGTCAGTTATGCTTTCACTAGCTCATCTATTAATTATATATTATTTAGCAGAGCAAAAGGCTTAATAAAACTCACTCAACCCAATGGAGAGTTTTACGAATTAGAACCCTGAGGCCGGTTGAAGACTAAAACTTCTGAACAACGCACTCTAAATTAAGCCCAATCCTTAGGCATAAGCTTCCATAAATTTTATTATTTTCGCCCGCAGTTTCTAGCAGATTAGGAAACGCGAATAATACATGAAGATATCATACAATTGGTTAAAAGACCTGATAGCATTGGATGCCACAGCTGAAGAAGTAAGCAGTATGCTTACAGGATGTGGTTTGGAAGTAGAGCATTTAGAACATTACCAAAGTCTTAAAGGTGGCTTGGAAGGCATAGTAGTGGGTTTTGTGAAAGAAAGAGAAAAGCATCCCAATGCAGATAAATTGAGTTTGTGTAAGGTGGATATTGGCACAGGAGAAGATAAGCAAATTGTGTGTGGTGCACCCAATGTAGCAGCAGGACAAAAAGTATTGGTAGCCACTGTTGGAGCCACCCTTTATCCTAGCAAAGGCGAGTCTTTTAAAATTAGCAAATCAAAAATTAGAGGTGAAGTGAGCGAAGGTATGATTTGCGCTGAAGATGAAATAGGCTTGGGTGAAAGTCATGATGGTATTTTGATTTTACCTGATACTTATGAAGTAGGAAAACCTGCTTCTGATTATTTCCCAGTTTATACAGATGCTATTTTTGAAATTGGTTTAACAGCCAATAGGGGAGATGCTGCTAGCCATTTAGGTGCTGCAAGGGATTTAAAAGCCATTACGAATTTTGAATTAAGAATTAATAATTACGAGTTGCCAGCAGCCAGCAGCAATCATCCAATAACCATAAAGATTGAAGATGCTGAAGGTTGCAAACGTTACACAGGACTTAGCATTTCAGGTATCGAGGTGAAAGCTTCTCCTGATTGGTTGCAGAACAGATTAAAAGCTATTGGACTAAACCCTATCAACAATATTGTGGATGCTACCAATTATGTGCTTCACGAGTTGGGTCAACCCCTACATGCTTTTGATGCAGATAAAATTTCGGGTAATACTATTGTGGTGAAAAAAGCTACTGAGGGAGCAAAATTTACTACACTAGATAAGGTGGAGCGTAATCTAAAAGGCCATGAATGTTTGATTTGTGATGCACAGCATCCATTGGCATTGGCAGGTGTTTTTGGTGGTTTGGATTCTGGCATTTCAGTCAATACCAAAAACATTTTCTTAGAAAGTGCTTATTTCGATTCGGTATCCATTCGTAAAACTGCTAAGGCACATGGACTAAGCACTGATGCAAGTTTTAGGTTTGAGAGGGGCACTGACCCAAATATGACCATTAGAGCAATCAAACGTGTGGCAGCTATTATTTTAGAAATTGCAGGTGGCGAAATTACATCTGAAATTATCGATCTGTATCCTTCTCCAATAGCTCATACTAAGATTGAATTTTCGTTAAGTAAATCGAACGAATTAATTGGTAAAGAAATTCCAAGCGAGCAAGTATTAAACATCCTGAATGCATTGGAAATTGAGGTGCTTGAAACAAAGGGTGACCTATTGACATTGTCAGTTCCACCTTACCGTGTTGATGTGACCCGCCCTGCGGATGTAACAGAAGAAATCTTGCGTATCTATGGTTTGAATAATATTGAGATTGGCAATGATATCAAGTCTACCATGGCATTCAGCGAAACTGAAACCAAAGTAAAATTGAAAAACGCTTTGGCCAACTATTTAAGCGCGAATGGTTTTAACGAAATTGCGAGTAATACACTTACCAAATCGTCCTATTACAGCAAAGCTGATTTGGAACAAGCCATCAAAATTCTGAATCCACTAAGTAGTGATTTGGATGTGATGCGGATGAATATGTTGCCAAGTATGCTCGAAGCCATTCAGTATAATCGCAACAGAAGAAACTTGGATTTGAAGTTTTATGAATTTGGTAAAACTTATACAAAGTCAAAAGTAGAAAGTGAAAAGTTAGTAGCCAACAGCCAACAGGCACAAGCCAGTATTGCCAACGAACAAAGTCATTTGATGATAGCCCTTTGTGGTCGAAAAGAACCAGAAGGTTGGAATACAAAAGGGGATGATGTTAATTATTTTACTTTGAAAGCATCGTTAGAAATATTGTTGCATAAGGCTAAAATTAGCAAATACGAATTGGCATTTAATGAACATTCAAGCCTTGATTTTGCAAGTAGTTATGTGGTGAAAAACAAAACGCTTATGAGCTTCGGTTCAGTGAAATCAAACTTATTAAAACCATTTGATATTGATACCGAGGTGTGGTTTGCAGATATTGATTTTGATTTATTACTAGAACTAAGCAAACAAGAGAAATTTAAGTTACAGCCTGTTTCTGTATTTCCTGCTGTTCGTAGGGATTTAGCTTTGTTAATTGACGATAGCATCAAGTACCAACAACTAGAAAAAATTGCTTTGAAAACAGACAATAAGCTGATAAAAAAAGTAAATGTTTTTGATGTGTATAAAGGCGATAAAATAGAACAAGGCAAAAAGAGTTATGCCTTAAGTTTTATTTTGCAAGATGAAAGCAAAACTTTGACTGACGATGTGATTGATTCGGTGATGCAAAAACTTATCAAAAACTACGAAAAAGAAGTAGGCGCTGTTTTGAGGGGATAGATTTTCACATCTTTTTGTATACGTTTGTGAGGGTTAATTCTCAATCCTATATGAACAATCGCATTCTCTCTTTCATTTTAATTGTAGGTTTGTGTGCAAGCCTATTTTCATTTGACTTGCCAGAAGGCTGGTTTAAAGCTGGTAGTAAGCCGCAACTCTATGATATGGGCACTGATGCAGGTGCTGGCAAGGATGGTAATAATGCGGCAAGTATTAAATCCCTAAAAAAACGTATAGATGGTTTTGGAACCTTGATGCAGAATTTTAAACCAGATAAGTATCTAGGCAAAAAGATTAAAATGACGGCTTGGATGAAATCCAATGAGGTGG
>CAIVPY010000420.1 GCA_903907885.1 uncultured Bacteroidota bacterium | reverse complement strand
TAATACTCCCCTCTAAAGGGAATAATGCGTGTATCAATGTTTTTGTGGGTGTAGGCAGCTACTTTGTCACAATGCAAGCCAGCACAATTTATATATTGCTTGGTAATAAAAGTTTTTTGAGGGCTTAGAATTTCACTAAAACCATTGTAATTGATGATGTCCTCTACTTTATGTTCCGTGAAAATTTCTCCACCCAACTGCTCAAACAATTCAGCTATTTTGTAACACACCGTTGTGTAATCAATGATACCTGTGTAAGGCACGCTAATGGCTCTTATTCCTGCTACATTGGGCTCGTAGTTTTTGATTTCGTCTTTTTCAATAATATTTATCTTATTTAAACCATTCTCAAGTCCTCTGTAATACAACTTATCCAGTTCAGGTAATTCTTTTTCGTCTAATGCTACAATCAATTTACCGCACAAATTGAATGGAATTTGGTGTTCTTCACAAAAGGCAATTAGCAATTTGTAGCCATTTATACAATTTTGAGCCTTTAAACTTCCTGGTTTATAATAAATACCAGAATGTATCACACCACTGTTATGTCCAGTTTGATGTGCTGCTAAATTAACTTCCTTTTCAACAATGGCTATGCGTAAATGTGGTTTTTGTTTTAATAATTGATAAGCAGAGGCCAAGCCCACAATGCCTCCGCCAATAATGATGCAATCGTATGTTTTACTCATAAATCAAATGCAATTATCGTATAAAAATGCAAGAGCTGTTGCAATTAATCAATAATTAAACATGGTTTTTATCAGTGAATTAAACGATGATGAGCATTAACCGAATAACTCAATTACGAAATAACCTAATATTACTTAGTTGAAGTATTCCCTCATCCTATCGAAGAAGCTCTTATCTGCCTTGCCTGGGTTAGGCTTAAAGTTTTCTGATTGTTGTAGTTTTTCTAAAATAGCTTTCTCTTCAGAGTTTAGTTTCTGAGGAGTCCATACATTAATATGAATAAGCTGGTCGCCTCGGTAATTTGAATTTACATCGGGCAAGCCTTTGCCTCTTAACCTTAGTATCTTTCCTGCCTGTGTACCCGTATCTATTTTTAGTTTCACTTTACCATCCACAGTTGGCACCTCCACACTTGTTCCTAAAGTAGCATCGGCAAAGTTTAAGTATAAATCAAAAACAACATTGTTGCCTTCACGTTTTAATACAGAATCTTCAATCTCTTCAATTAATATTATTAAATCGCCTGGAGGTCCGCCCATAGGACCCATATTTCCTTTGCCTTGCATACTTAGGTTCATGCCATCGGCCACACCAGCAGGAATGTTTACCATTACTATTTCTTCGTGCGAAACCAATCCATCAGCATTAACGCCACTTGGTCTTTTTCCCATGGTTTTGCCTGTCCCGTTACAGGTAGGGCACACACTTGTGGTAGCCATTTGACCCAAGAAAGTATTGGTAACACGTCTAACACTTCCATTGCCATTACATGTACCACAGGTATTAAAACTAAGACCTTCGGCCATCACCATGCGGTTGTATTTCAATTTTTTTTCAGCGCCAGTAGATACTTCTTGCAATGTCATTTTTACTTTTAAGCGAATGTTGCTTCCTTTTACCCCTCTTCTACCTTGACGAGATTGCCCCCCAAAGAAAGAATCAAATCCACCACCACCACCACCTTCACCAAATACATCACCAAATTGACTAAAAATGTCTTCCATATTCATACCTCCACCGCCATATCCACCACCAGAAGCACTGTTGCCAGCATGTCCAAAACGGTCGTATCGAGCACGCTTGTCGGCATTACTTAATATTTCGTATGCTTCAGCAGCTTCTTTAAATTTCTCTTCTGCCTCTTTGTTATCAGGATTTTTATCAGGATGGAATTTA
>CAIVPY010000419.1 GCA_903907885.1 uncultured Bacteroidota bacterium | reverse complement strand
CGCTTAAACATCAAATTTAAGCTGTTAAAAGCTTATTGTTGACCGATGTTTAAGCTGAGATATTTGCGGATTGAAAGAAAGGGGTTGCCAAGGCAGCTTTAACGCTAAAAGAAAGGCATGGGAAGCTTTGAATATCGTTTGGGCAATAAAAAGCCCTAATTAAAGGACTTAAGGCTTTTTAATATTTTAAGCGGCAATAGGCAGGCTGAGGGTTTCTTTGTCTAGCTCATCAATCACGCTGGAATACCACTTAATTTGCTTTATAGGTGTGCCGTTGCTGCGTTTTTTTCCTACATCTAATACTTCCGCAAAGGGCTTACCTTTCTCGGTCAATATCCATTCATTGTAGCCTGTTGCGTTTGTAAACCTTTTCTGAAAACCTGCTTCCTCAAGAATAGCATTCATTCTTTTTGGAGAGGTTGTTAGCCCAGAAATTTTGGCTAGGTCTGTGGCGTTGAATATTTTATCTTTTGATTCTGCAATGAGTTCGATTCCTAGTAACTGTAAAGGTGATTCACCTGTTAATATTTTTGCTGCCTTGTCGGTGGCTAAATAAGCTTGGTTTCCTTCAAAACCAAAAAGCTTGGATAAACCCATAAGGCTTTCGCAAGTTGCTACAAAGCCCTTGATGTCTGAGTTAACATCGACTTTGTTTGCAGGGTGTTCAAAATAACTTCCCGTTTTTCTAATTGACGGTAAAACTTTATCGCAAATCCAGCTTTCAAAAGGTTTGGCCGCTGGTTTTGTTGATTTTATTAGAAGTCTATACAAATTCCCTTCATCTATTAGTGTGTAGGTGTTTGATAATTCAGGGATATATCTGCTAGATATGCCCTCGGTTCGACAATTATCGGTAATCGCCTGTGTCGTATTTTTGTAATCTAAAATATTACAGACATCTTTTGCCACAAAAAGAATCTCTCCAGCGCTTGTGGCGACAGTTCTTACTTCATTGGTGTTAAAGTTAAATACAGATAGTTGGGTCATTTTGGCTCCTTAAAAATAAAACGCCCCAGTTAAGGGGCAAAAAGTTGTTAGGCTGCAATGCGTTGGGCTGACAAATAAGCTTCTATAGCTCTAATGGTTGCGTCTTCATACCATCTAATCAGATTGGGATAAGCTACGTGTTGGTACTCTGAATGCTGTCCGTATTTTTTGCCTTTATCGGTTAAAAGCCACTTTTGCGACTCACCTTCTAGTAGGCCCATTTCTAACAGCAATACGTTGACTTTATTAGCGCTCGTAAAGCGCTTATCATTTTTGCTATTAGGATTTATGATCCCTTTGATTAATAATCGTCTACTGATTGCTGTTGCGTTGATAAGTCGACCTTTAGGGTCTCCTATACTATAGAGTAGCCCGTTTTTATTGTTAACAGCGGGTTGATTCGCAGTTGCATCTTCAGGGGTTATTGCCTGCTCTTTTGCGGTTTTAGTTTCTTCTGGCAAATAGTGATTGGAAATCCCAAGTAAAAAATGGGGTGAGTGACCAAAGACGGTCTTAGCTAAATGGTCGCCAGCAAGTTCGCTGGCTTGTTTGGATAATCCAACGGCTCTGCTCATTTTTATTCCTGTAATATATGCGGCGGCAAATTTTTGAAAATCCATCTCTTGAAGCGGAATACTTTGGTTTGATGTTAGTGCTTTAACGTCTTCAAGCTCTACCATTCGATCATAAATCGCTGCCTGAACGTTGTGGCTTTCTGACATCACCATTAAAGTTGCTTCTCGTTTTGGAAGGTTGTAACACGTTCTCATTTCACCATTAGCTGCTTTAAATTGACCGGCGAAATTTTTCGCTGGTTCAGCTCCCAGCACTTTAGCGATCTTTCTTAGAAAGTCTTTGTGAAGCAATACCGCTGATGCCTTTTCGCGAGTCTTATTGATCAACGCTACTATTTCCAAAGATGACATGGTTGTTGGATTTAATTCAGTTGTTAAATTCATTTTGACCTCTTTAATCTATGAGTTAGTGAAGGAAAGCTCCAAAGCATCAATGCCGAAACAAAGATGCAATAGAGTTTCTATAAAAAAATCTGCTTTTGGACTAAGTGTAATCTCGCATACCCCGAAAGTAAGTTTATTGTCTCAGAAAGGTAAGTAACCAGCAACATAGTTTTATAGGCAATTTAACGTAAAGCGTAGGTAATGTTTGGTAAGAGAAGTGGCTGCTCTCCCTTGTAACAATTAAGATAACTTAGGTATTAATTGAGATTATGGTCGTTAGCTATGCTGATTATGGTTCTCGCAAATGATTGATATAAAATAATCATTAGCTTACTAAATATTGGTGACATAGCTTAAAGTTAAATTAAGTTAAGTAAAGTTACGTAACCTTAGTGCTGATAGCTCAATGAGCTGCTTTTGTATCAATTTTTTATAATCAACGCGTGACAGCTATATTTAAGCGGTTAAAGCAGTGTTATTTAGTGGTATATGAAAAGGCCGCTATTAAAATCCATAAAACTTTAAAGCGAAAATGGCTTTGCTTAATTAAGATATTCCCAGAAGTAGTCACTGGGTTTATAGAAGATTTCGAGTGTGGTCTTGGTGAGATGTTGCTCTCAAGCCAGCATTAACGCAGGGGATAGTGTTCTAGGCTATTTTTCATGGCATTTTTGCAATTCTGCCTACTAATTAGTAGTAAAAATCCTCAAAATTTGTGCTCTAATATTTTTACTTCTGTTGTCAGTATCAATATAGTCGCTTGGTCGGCCTTATGACTCTTTTAAGCCGGCAAGCCGCCTTTGAGAAATGTCTACGGGTCTCTTGTGTGCGGCTATAGGATTTCACCCAATGGCTTTTATAAAGGGTTTTGTGGTTTGCGGCTGGGGAAGTTAAAGTCGGAGGATTTTTTTTTAAAAAGTAGAGTGCGGCAATGGAAAAATTTCATCCAACTAAATTTAATTGTCGACGCCACCATTAGCTCCCTTGCTCTTAGCTTGAGCTAGCTATCCTTTACTTCATTTTATCTTTAGTGGTACCTGATTAAAATTTACAGCATTGCGATATATTTAATGGATAACCAATTACTTACTATTTTTTGCTACATAGCCTTCCAAGAGCTTCTTTGTTGTCGTTTTTTTTTTTTTTTATTTTTCT